>JAZNDR010000019.1:0-51734 GCA_045588185.1 Candidatus Scatosoma sp.
GGTGTTTACGGTATTTTAAGACGAACCCCGTCCGTATAAAAGCCCGCAATCATTCATTTTAACTATTATACCATATTTCTTGCAAGAAAGCTATACAATGAACGAAAAAAAATAGCAAAAATACGAAGTTTTTTGTAAAATCCACAAACAAACGCAAAAAACACCCCGAAGGGTGTTTTTGTTGTTGCGTTTCCCCAACAAGGGGTCAAGGGGCATTGTCCCTTGTCAGGACGAGTTGCCCGTAAAGAAAGGCATTGATAATGCCTTTTAGGGACGAGATGAGTGAGCGCATATGCAAAGCGCGAACGGTGACCGAGGGCAATGTTCACATTGCATTGCCCGAGAGGAGGGCAGAGCCCACGAAGGGAAGCCCCTCATAAAGCAACCGTAGGTTGCGTCTTCTACCGCGTAGCGGTAAATCGCTATGGCGAACAACGATAAAATAAAAATTAGCTTTACAAGAGAAACACCAAAGCAAAAAAATCTTTTGCGGAGGTGTTTTTTTATATGCGGAAGGTGGCGGTGGTGTTCGGCGGTAGGTCTTGCGAAAACGAGATCTCCGTGCTGACGGGTGTGTTCGTAATGAAACTTTTGGACAGAACCAAATATTCGGTCGTGCCCGTGTATATACATACGGACGGAGGAATGTATTATTCCCCCAAAATGACAGACCTCAATGAATTTCGAAAAGGGGATATTTCCGCGTTTGAGCGGGTATTTTTCGACGGCGGAAATATGTATTCGTTTGGAAAACGGAACAAAATAAAAAAGCTGGGCAAAATCGACGTCGGGCTGAATTGTTGCCACGGTGGGCTAGGTGAGGGGGGTGGCGTTTCCGCGATAATGGAATGGAACGCAATCCCGTTTGCCTCGCCCGATTTAACTCCGTCGGGTATATTTATGGATAAGTGTATGACGAAAACGGTCATGCGTGCGCTCAATATCCCCACGGTCGATTATATCCGCGTGAACGAGCGGGATTATCAAAAGCGGGGCGCGTTTTTATTAAAGAGTATCGAAGCAAGATTAAAATATCCCGTCGTGATTAAGCCCGCGCATCTCGGCTCGTCCATCGGTATTTCCGTCGCAAAAAACGAAACGGAAGCGAAAACGGCAATCGAAAACGCATTTGCGCTCGACGACCGCGTATTGATTGAAAAATATCTGACCGATAAAAAGGACGTCAATTGCGCCGCGTATACGCTTCACGGGGAAATTTGCGTATCCGAAGCGGAATGTGCCTTTGGCGAGGGCGTGTATTCGTTTGAGGAAAAATATGTCAAGCGGGAGCGCGACGGAGGCGAGCTGTTAGACGGAAAAGGGGGTGGCAGGTATGCGTTGAGCGGGGATTTGCGGGAAAAAATACGCTCGTATACCAAGACGGTGTATAAGCGAATGAATTTAAAGGGCGTGGTGCGAATGGACTTTCTCGTAAGCGAGGGCAAGGCGTATCTTTGCGAAGTGAATACCGTACCCGGGTCGCTTGCGTATTATCTTTTTTGCGAGCGGATATCGGACGCCCGCAGGTTCTTTTCCGACTTGATAGAGGAAGCGTTTTTGCACGCGCATACCGAGAAAAAAGTCGTTTCGACAGGGATTTTAAACAGCGTGCGCTGGAATACGAAATAAAGAAAACCGCCGTTTGCAAAAAGTTTGCAAACGGCGGAATTATTTACCGCGATAATATTGACAAAAGCTTGCGTTTTGGGGTATAATAAAGGTAAGCTCGCAAGGAGAGAGAATTATGGCAGTAAAGAAATATTATATCGGGATAGACCTCGGCGGTACTTTCATTAAAGGGGGTATCGTGGACGAAACGGGGGATATCCTCGTATCCGATAAACTTCCCACGCAGTCGGACGGTGGGGAAAGGGTGGTGGCGAACAATATCGCCAAGCTTTGCGAAGCGTTATTACAAAAAGCGAATATTGCGAAAGACGGCGTGGTCGGTATCGGTATGGGCGTGCCCGGAATGATAGACGCCAAAAACGGCGTGGTCGTTTTTTCCAACAACTTAAACTGGACGGACTTCGCTATTTCCAAAACGGTCGAAGCGCTTACGGGCTTGCCCGTTAAAATCGCCAACGACGCCAACGTCGCGGCGCTTGGGGAAACCAAATTCGGTTGCGGTAAAGCGTACCAAAACACCGTGCTTTTAACGCTCGGTACGGGCGTGGGCGGGGGTATCGTCATCGACGGCAAGCTGTTCGAGGGCAATCGCTCGGCAGGCGCGGAGCTGGGGCATTCGGTCATCGTTGCAGGAGGTGAACAATGCACCTGCGGAAGAAAGGGCTGTTTGGAAGCGTACGCCTCGGCAACGGCACTTATTCGGGACACCAAACGCGCCATGGAAGAGGACAAGCAGAGTAAAATGTGGGAGATAGGCTCGACCGATAAGGTAACGGGCAAGACGGCGTTCGACTACGCGGAAACAGACGAAACAGCGAAAAAAGTCGTGGAGAATTATATCGAAAAGCTGGGGGTGGGGATTACCAACCTCGCCAACGAATTCCGTCCCGAGGCGGTGCTTTTGGGCGGAGGCGTGTGCGCGCAGGGAGATAGCCTCGTAAAGCCGTTGCAGGCGTTTTTGGA
Source organism: Candidatus Scatosoma sp. (assembly GCA_045588185.1). Lineage (GTDB taxonomy): Bacteria > Bacillota > Clostridia > Christensenellales > Borkfalkiaceae > Scatosoma. Next base: position 2,593 of record JAZNDR010000019.1, read on the forward strand.
TAGAGAAATTTTCGCAGGGCAAATGGGCCCGCAGGTAAAAATTTTGACGGCGACCTTGGAAAACTCCGCAGGACTTTTGGGTGCGGCGGCACTGTTAATGGACTAAAAAATAATTAAATAAGGAGAACATACAATGATTTCATTAAAAGACAAAGTGGTAATTATCACGGGCGGCGGCAGAGGCATCGGTTTCGGACTCTCGACGGCGTTTGCCAAAGCAGGCGCAAAGCTCGTGCTTACGGGCAGAACGGAGAGCACGCTCCTTTCGGCGAAAGAAAAGCTGGAAGCGGCGCACGGCTGTGAAGTACTTACCGTAACGGCGGACGGCGCAGACGAAGCGGCGATTCAAAACGTTATCGACAAAACGGTGGAACGCTTCGGCAGAATCGACGCGGTAGTGAATAACGCACAGGCTTCCGCTTCGGGTAAAATGCTTGTAGATCATACGAAAGAGGATCTTGACCTCGCGATTTATTCGGGCTTGTACGCGACTTTCTTCTATATGCAAAAGGCGTTCCCGTACCTCAAAGAAACGAAAGGCTGTGTCGTGAACTTCGCTTCGGGCGCAGGCTTGTTCGGGCGTATCGCGCAATCGAGCTACGCGGCGGCGAAAGAGGGTATCCGCGGACTTTCGCGAGTAGCGGCAACGGAATGGGCGCCTTACGGCGTTCGCGTGAACGTAATTTGCCCGCTTGCGATGACGGAAGGTTTGCAGAAGTTCAAGGAAGAATACCCCGAACGCTACGAGCAGACGATTAAAGGCGTACCGATGGGCAGATTTGCCGATCCCGAAAAGGACGTCGGCGGCGTATGCGTATTCCTTTGCTCGGACGAAGCGAGCTACGTTACGGGCGAAACGATCACCCTTCAAGGCGGCAGCGGTTTAAGACCGTAATGAAACGATATGTATAAAAAGTCCCCCTGCGAGTTTATAAACTTGTAGTGGGACTTTTTTGAACGGCAGTGGAATATTTGACTTATTGCGACAATTTTGGTATAATAAATATACTAAAATAAAAGGAAAGCAGGGATATGGATAGTTTTGAACCGAAAAAGCTGGCACTTATCAGGGTTTTACAAATTCTGCAAAAGCATAGCGATAGCGAACACCCGATAAAGCACGATAAAATCGTTGAGCTTTTAGAAAGCGAATACGGACTTGTGATTGAGAGAAAAGCAATCGGCAGAAACATATCTCTCTTAAACGAAGCGGGTTATGATATCGAAACGACAAAGAAAGGTTCGTATCTTGTAGAAAGGGAATTTGAGGACAGCGAGCTTCGCTTATTGATAGACGGCGTTTTGTCAAGCGGATACATTACGGCGAGACATTCCAAGGATTTGATTGAAAAGCTTTGTAAGCAGTCTAATCAATATTTTCGACCGCGTGTAAAGAATATTTACTCGGTAAACGACTGGAATAAAACGGATAATACCGCGGTGTTTTATACGATAGAAACGGTGGACGAAGCGATAGAACGGGGCAGGCAGGTACGGTTTGAATACAATAAATACGGCGCAGATAAAAAATTGCACCGAACCTCAAAGCAAACGCTTTCGCCCTATCAAATGATACTGCATAATCAACGGTATTATTTAATGGGTTACAACGAAAAATGGCAGGAAATGCGCTATTACCGTATGGATAGAATTACGAATATCGAACTAACGGAAACGGCGCAAACGCCGTTACGGACGGTAAAAGGTTTTGAAAGCGGGATAGATTATAAACGGTTTTCTTCCGCCTTGCCTTATATGTTCGCGGACGAACCGCAAGCGGTGGAATTTATTGCGGACGGCTGGGCGATTGATCAAATCGTCGATTGGTTCGGGAAAGATATCCATATAGAAGAACGGCAAGACGGACGGTTTTTAGTGCGCGTGAAAGTAAGTATCAACGCAATGGAATTTTGGGCGATGCAATACATAAACGCCGTAGAAATCACGAGCCCGAAAGAACTTCGTGAACGAATAAAAAGAAATATACAATCAGCAAATGAAAAATATAAGGAGTAGCAAATGAAAAATTTATTTGATTATGCAACGAAAGAATTATCCCAAGACGCTTTTTTAAGATGGTTGTTTGAAAGTTGGAAAGAGGTGGAAGAATGCAGTGACATTGTAAGGAAAATGATAAAAGAACTTTGCGGTTTTGAAGTTGAAATTGATGAAATTAAAACAAGGGCGCAAGAAAAAGATATAGATATTACCATTGAGATAACCACAAAAGAGGAAGAAAATCCTGTCTATATATTTATTGAAGATAAAACCTTTTCCAACGAACACAAACAGTTAATTAAATACGATGAATATATTAACACCTTTTCTAATGCGTATAAACTTTTCTATAAGACAAGCATACTTACTGAAAATGATGAGAATGGGATTGAAAAAGCTAATAAAAAAAATCGCGAAAGCAATAAAAGCGAATGGCAAAAATGGGATTTAAATAAAATTATTACACTATTTGAAGGTAAAGAGGTTTATGAGAATTTAATTCTACAACATTATGTAAAACATATTCGCAGTATCCAAAAAAACACTCAAAATACTGAAAAACCTAAAACAAGCGATAAAAGTATTGATTGGATACAATGGGAAGCTTATTTTAAAAATACAATCATCCCAAGATTGCAAGGAAAGGGGTATAAGTGTGATGCATGGAAAGCGGGGCCATATCCATATATTTGTTTGACCTTAACGAAAGAAGGCTATGAGGGAAGAAATGTTCCTTACTTGGAGATTCGTAGTCGCGACTGTTTAAATGATGAATTTATTGCGCGCGTATTATGCTATGGTGTCGAAGCAAAAGATTTAATAAGACATCAAGAGCAGTTGATACAAAATCTAAAACTACAAGGATTTAATCAAAAAGGTATTGTAAGATGGAAGAAAGGAAAAGAGATTTTTCCCAAGCAAGTAGGATACACCGATAAATTGAAAGCAATTACGGACGAAAATTTTATAAAATTAACAGCAGAATGGGGTGAAAAATATTTGGAAGCAATGAAAGATTGGCAATAATCCCAAAAATGGTACAATAAGTATGATATACTCTACCCATAAACAAGAGGAGAGTTATATTATATGAAAATTAAATTGTCTATTGACGAATATGCTATTTACCATAGCGCAAGGATACCAGAATGACAAAATATTATCAAGAAAAAGTAACGGGAAATACGATTGCGGCAACAATGACCAGATTGTCTAAATTGGGATATACCGTTTTTAGCGTGCAACCGTATATTTCTCAAAACAATACAGAATACATAATTATTTATTTTTGAAAGCCAACCTTAATAATAATCCCGAATTTGGGACAATAAAAATGTTATACTCTCTTTGCAAAAACGCAAAGAGAGTATATTTTTTATACAAGGAGTAAGGATATGAAAACGGGAATTGCAAAGTTAGACGAAATTTTAGGCGAAATACGCTCGGGTGAGTTAGTGCTTGTGGCGGGGCGTATCGGCATGGGGAAAACTACTTTGTTCGGGCAAATTATAGCAAACAATTGTATGGAAAAGAAGTGCGCGTATTTGTCAGCTTTGGAGGATAATTTTGAAATTTGCGCGCAAGTGGAATGTGCGCTTGGAAACATGACGCTTGCCGAATACATTAAAAAAGAGAAAACGAAAGAGGTAGAGGAGGTTTATAAAGCCACGCAAGAAATCATATCCAAAAAACTGAACGAGGGTTTGTATTTTTGTTTTGGGGAAAAGCGGTTTTTAGATGTATGTATTCAGCTTGCCAAGCTAAAAGCGGAAAAAGGTTTGGATTTTGTTTGTTTGGATAATTTCGAGCTTATGGAGAAAAATATTCCTATGCCTGTGCTGGCGCAAGGCTTAAAACTGCTTGCGGAAGAATTGGATATCGTGATTTTTGCGGGCTGTTGTCCAAAGCGGACGGGCAATATACCGAACTATTACGCGATAAGCGTAAACGAGCATTTAAAATATTGCGCGGATAAAATAATCGCGGTGCACCGAAAAGAAGTGTTTGCTACGATAAAAGACTTTGAAGAAAAGCGGTTTAAAAAAGGGGAAAGTCTTTTGTGCGTGGCAAAGAATAACGGCGGGGAAACGGGTGTGGCAACGGTCTATTTCAACTATCAGCGTTGCGGATTTTTTGATTCGCCTATACAAAACGGCGAATAAAAATACGCAGAATCGGTGCGCGGAAGCTTATCGCTTCCGCGCACCCTTTAATTTGCTTGCAAAAACCGCGCGGGCGTGGTATAATATTGCTCAAAGAAGGTGTTTTATGAAATATATTGAATTGACTATCCATACCACCACCGAAGCAAGTGAAATTCTTTCGGATATTATGTGGAATTATACCGATTACGGCGTGACCATTTGCGACCGCGCTGATATTATCGCTCTGCAAACCGCCAAGGAAACTACTTTTTGGGATTATATGGACGACGATCTGACGAGCGAAAAACAGTCGGACGTGTTGGTAAAGTGCTATATCGCCGAGGATATTGCAGGCGAAACTATACCCGCCATTTTGCGGGATATCCGCGAGGCGCAGGAGCGCAGTGAGGGCTTCGTGCCGTTCGGGACTTTGGAAGACACCAAGCGCGTCGTGGACGGGGACGATTGGATTGACGTATGGAAAAAGCATTTTAGACCCATTCATTTGGGGAAAATCGTGGTCGTGCCCGAATGGATAGAATATACGCCCGAAAAGGACGAGAAAGTCGTGTTGCTCGATTCGAATATGGCGTTCGGTACGGGCGAGCACGAAACGACTTCTATGTGCGTAGAACTGATGCAGGGCTTCATTGAACCCAAATCGGTGTGTATCGACGTGGGGTGCGGGAGCGGAATTTTAGGAATTTCCGCGTTAAAGCTGGGCGCAGGCAAGGCGTATTTGACGGATATCGACCCTATTGCCGTTGAAAGCTCGCTCCATAACTGTCAGCTTAACGGCGTGGCGGAGAACGCGGTGGTAGCGCATTCAAACCTGCTCGACGACACGGCGGTGCAAGGGGATATCATGATGGCGAACATTACGGGCGAGGTGTTAAAAATGCTCGCGCCGTCTATTCCGAAGAACCTCAAACCGGACGGCGTGTTGATTTTAAGCGGAATCATCGAAAGCCGTTTGGAAATGGTAAAATCGGCGTACGAAGCCGTGGGAATGGAAGTCGTATTAGAAAAGCGCAAGGGCGAGTGGTTCGCTTTGGTGTTGAAGCATAGGTGACCGCTTGCGCGGTAGGGCGCAACCAGAGGTTGCTTAATAGAAGGCGTAACGCCCTTTGGGCGCGACTGCCGTCGGGGCGTAAAGGCTCTGCCTTTACAATTCGCAAGGGACAATGCCCCTTGACCCCTCGTTGGGTGCAATTTAAGTAGGAGAAAAGATAGATGTCTACGCCAAAACGCTTTTTTGTGGATACAATCGGGAGTACTGCCGAGCTTGTCGGCGAGGAATTTGAGCACGCGAAAAACGTGCTCCGTATCGGCGTGGGCGCGGAAGTGATTTTGCTCGATAACAGCGGGAACGAATACACCGCCGTGGTGGCGCAGGTGGAAAAGAAGCGTATGCTTTTGAATATCGTTCGAAGCGAGGTCGGCGCGCGCGAGGCAAATGCCGAGGTGTGCTTACTGTTCGGGTACTTGAAAAACGCCGATAAAAACGAGTTCATCGTACAAAAAGCGGTTGAGCTCGGCGTGAAGAAAATCGGTGTGTTTTCCTCTGCATTTTCTTCGGCGTATATGAACTCGAACAAGCTGGAACGGCTGAATAAGGTATCGAAAGAGGCGGCGAAACAGTGCTTGCGCGCGGTTGCGCCCAAAGTGGAATATTTCGATACGCTTGATAGAGCGCTACAAAGCGTTTCCGCTTGCGACAATAAATTATTCGCTTGTGAGTTTGCGGAAAAAAGCGATTTGGAAATAGAAAAAATAAACGGCAGTACGGCGATCGTGATCGGGAGCGAGGGCGGTTTTTCCCGCGAGGAAGCGGATAATGCGAAAGCAAACGGATTTTCGTTTGTGTCGCTCGGCAAGCGCATTTTACGCGCGGAAACGGCGGCGGTATCGCTGACGGCGGTCGTAATGTTTTCGCTTGGAGAACTTCAATGAAAGCGGTGGTGTTTACGCTCGGCTGTAAGGTCAACGACGTGGAAAGCGGTTCGATTATTCACGCGCTCAAAGACCTGCATTACGAGGTTTCGCGGGAGTTAGAGCCGGCGGATATTTATATCATTAACACCTGCGCGGTAACGGCGGAAGCGGAGCGCAAAAGCCGTCAGTGTATCAATCGGGCGTTGAAATTCAATAAGAAGGCCAAAGTGATCGTTTGCGGCTGCGCCTCGGAAAAGAACGCCGACGCGTTTTTGGAAAAGGGTGAAAATATATTCGCCGTCGTGGGAGCGAAACGGAAAAGCAAGGTCCTTGAAATCCTTTCGTCGGGCTTTGATAAAACGCACGGCGGAAAACAGGTAGAGGAAAAAGAGGGGACTTATGAGGAAATGCCCCTGCCCGAGTGCTTGAAAACCCGCAATTTTGTTAAAATCCAAGACGGCTGTAACCGTTTTTGTTCCTATTGTATTATTCCGTTTTTACGCGGTCGGTCGCGTTCGCGCGATATGGACAGCGCGGCGGCGGAGATATTGCAAAGCAACGCGCTTGAAACGGTAGTAACGGGGATAGATATTTCCGACTACCGCGACGGAAAAGGCCGCGACCTTGCCGATTTGCTTTACGCCGTAAAAGACGCCGATACCCGCATACGGCTCGGTTCTATGGAAGTGAGTATGATTACGCCCCGCCTGCTCGGCGCGCTGAAATCGCTGAAAAATTTTGCCCCGCAATTCCACCTTTCCCTGCAAAGCGGGTCAACCGCCGTGTTAAAGAGTATGAACCGCCACTACACGCGGGAAGAATACCTTGAAAAGTGTAAAATGATTTACGAAGCGTTCCCAAATGCGGGCATTACGACAGATATTATCGTCGGGTTTCCTACGGAAACGGAAGCGGATTTTTTACAGTCGCTTTCTATCGTGGACGAGGCGGGCTTTTCTCAAATTCATGCTTTTCCCTATTCCCCGCGCGAGGGCACGAACGCGTATAAAAAGTATAAAGAGCTTCCGTCCGCTGTTAAAAAGGAGCGGGTGGAAAGGTTATTACAAAAGGGCGCGGAGCAGAAAGAAAAGTACTTAAAAGGCTTTATCGGTAAAACGCTTACCATCGTGCCCGAACACTGTATCGACGGTTACACGGAAGGGTATGCGGAGAATTATATTCGCGTGTATATCGAGGGGAAATTAGAGAAAGCCCCCACCCGTGTACGCGTTGAAGAACTTTTCAAAGACGGCGTAAAAGCCGAAATTATACAATAAAACAGAGGTGTATATAGAATGGAAAACTGTATCTTTTGTAAAATCATTGCGGGGGAAATTCCTTCGCCCAGACTGTACGAGGACGAGAAAATGATCGTCATTAAAGACATTGAACCGAAAGCGAAGCTGCATTATCTTTGTATCCCCCAACCACATTTTGCCTTGCTTCCCGATATGGACGGGGAAAAAGCGGAAACCTTGAAATACTGTTTCCAAAAAATCGCGGAAATCCATAAAGACCTCGGCTTGCAGGACGGCTACCGCGTAATTATCAATCAAGGCGAAAACGGCGGGCAGACGGTGCATCATTTGCATATCCATTTGCTCGGCGGCGAAGTACTCGGCGGATTTTAAAATTTAAGTATAAAAACGGAAAGCGTTGGCTATAATCCCTCTCGCAATACTCTTGCGGGAGGGTTTTTCTATGTACGCGTTTAAACGCTTTTTCGCTATGATTATCGCGGGCATCGTCGCACTCGCCGCGCTCACTTTCGTTCGCGCTTTTAGTATAAGTAAATTTTCCGCACTCCAAGGCACGCGTACCTTTTATTTGTATTCCGCGTCTTCACAAGCGTTGCGAACGGAACACTTGTCTTTACGGGATATTCCGTTCGTGCGCGGGGAAAGCGTGCGCTTAACCCAAGCTGAAAAATCCCGTTTGGGCAACAGCGCAAGCGAGATCGCGCAGTCTATCGCAAAAGACTACGGCGCAACGATCGCGGTTGAGGAAACGGCTTGCGGAACGACCTCTTATTATGCGTATGCGCCTGCGCTTGGGAAGTGCGTTTGGGTGGGCGGACAGCCCGTGAATTTGCATATCGCCGTTTCTCAAACCGCTTGTGCTGTGGGGAGTCCTATCATTTTCGACGGATTTTAAAAAAGTTTTCGTCCGTAGGTATAAAAGAGTAAAAACGCGGAAAACATTTACATACAAAAAGTTTTTCGGAGGATTGAAAAAATGAAAGAACAAAACGAGAAAGAAAAAGAAAAAGAAAAGAAACCGAGAAAGAAGCTCAACAGCGAAAAACGCTTCTATCTCATCACGGCGCTCGGTTGCGCGGCGGCGCTCGTCGCTATCGTCGCGGTGGCGATTGCGGTGTCGGGCGGTAACCCCGTTGACGACAATCAGGTGTCGGGCGGCGGTTCGAGCGTGGAAAGCCCTTTGCCCGATTCGTCTGATACAGGCACGAGCGGGGACGCAGGCGACGGCGGAGAACAGGTGGGCGGTTCAACGGACGGTATGATTATGCCTTTGGAATCGGTAACTGTGCTCAACGACTACGGTTTCTATCATAACACCACGCTCAATTCGTATTACGAACATAAGGGCGTTGACTTTTCCGCGGCGGCGGGCACGAGCGTACTTGCGGTGGACGCAGGCACGATCGAGAGTATTTATAAAGACGATATCCTGCTCGGCACGGAAATCACGGTCGATCACGGCGAGGGCGTGAAATCGGTATACCGTTTCGTGACGGAAGCAGAAGGCTTGACCGTTGGACAGACGGTAGCAAAGGGCGAGGTGATTGCAACGGTCGCGGAAGCGAACGGCAACGAATATAAGGACGGCGCGCACCTGCATTTTGAAATCACGAAAGACGGTACGGTGGTAGACCCCGCAACCTATCTTACCTTGGAAGAGAAATAATTAAATAAGACGGACAAAACGCTCCGCCCCGACCTTTTTGTAAAAAGGTCGGGGCGGTTGCCGTTTTCAAGCATAACTGTTTTGTTTTAAGCATATAATACCCTGTCCGAGAATGTTCGGACAGGGGTGTTTTTTATGAAAAAATTTGCTTCCGCTTTCTTATCGCTTCTCTTACTCTTTGGCTCGTTTCCCGCGCTCTCTGCTTGTAAAAAAGAACCGCAAACCCATAGCAGGTACGAGATTACCGCTGAATTCGTGCCCGAAAACAGCACGCTCACGGGCGCGGTAAAGGTTACCTTTGAAAATACCACTTCCGAGGAATTATCCGTCCTTAAATTCCAACTCTATCCTAATGCTTACCGTAAAGACGCATTGTATAAACCCGTTTCAAAGACGGTGGAAAACGCCGCGTATTATAACGGCGAAAGTTACGGCGAGATTGTCGTGTCGTCCGTCAACGGCGCAAAGAATTGGGAAGTTATGGGCGAGGACGAAAATATCCTCTATGTGTACCTTGAACGCTCGCTCTTCCCCGATGAAAAGGTCGTGCTCGATATCGGGTTTATGTTGAAGCTCGCCAAAGTCAATCATCGCACGGGAATCACCGAGCACACCGTCAATTTCGGCAACGCCTTTCCTATCCTTTGCGCGTTCGAAAACGGCGGGTTTTCCGAAACCGTTTACTATTCCGACGGCGACCCGTTTGTATCCGATTGCGCCGATTATAAGCTCACCTTAAAAACTCCCAAGGAATACCTGCTTGCTTGCACGGGCGAAACGGTGTCCGAACGCACCCTCGAAAGCAAAAAGGAATACACCGTTACGGCGACCAACGTGCGCGATTTTGCGTTCGTCCTCTCCGATAAATATCGCACGCTCGCCACGAGCGTAAACGGCACGCCTATCGTATACTATTACTACGCCGACGACAGCGCGCAAGAAACGCTCGCTGTCGCGGCGGAATCGTTCGCCTATTACGAACAGACCTTCGGCGATTACCCCTACGCCAGCTACACCGTGGCGCAAACGGGACTTTGCCACGGCGGAATGGAATACCCCATGCTTTCTATGATTTCGGACGATTTGACCGAAACGGAATGTCCCCGCGTAGTCGCGCACGAAACGGCGCATCAGTGGTGGTACGCGGTAGTGGGGAGCGACCAAATCACAAACGCTTGGCAGGACGAGGGCTTGGCGGAATATTCCGCTCTTGCGTTTTTTGAAAATCACGAAAAATACGGCGTCGAACGGGAAGCCGCGGTGGCGGAAGCACTCAAAGAATACCGTTCGTATTACGACGTGTACGGGAGTGTGTTGGGCAGAACGGATACGCAAATGACGAGGCATTTAAAGGACTATTTAAGCGATTACGAATACAAATGCCTGTCGTACGATAAAGCGGTGGTAATGTTCGATACTTTGCGCAAGAGCGTGGGGGATAAGAAATTTTTTGCGGGCTTGAAGAAATATTATAACGAGAATCAATTTTCAATCGCCACGCCCGAGGATATGGTGGGCGCGTTCGAACGGTCGGGCTTGGACGTCAGCGGATTTTTCGATAGTTTTTTAAGCGGAAAAGCGATATTATAGGTAAAAAACGGTTGCAAAAAAGTCGGTTAAGGACTATAATATAGCTATCCAAAGAAACGGGAGCAAAAAAATGCCTTTTTTACAATACAAATGCGAAAAATGCGGAAAGCGGTTTGACGAGCTGGTAAAATCGTATTTAGACGAAGTAACCTGCCCCGACTGCAAAACAAAAGCGATACGGGACTATTCAGGGGATATCTATTCGGCGACGGGCAAGCCGACGAAGAAATGCTCGGGGAACTGCAAAACCTGCGGCGGTTGCCGTTAAAAAGTGCGCGTGCAAGCGCACTTTTATTTTTTTAATGAAAATGCGTTGACTTTATTCAAAAAATTGCGTATAATAAAAATGCCAAACCACAATTTAATTTTACCCAAATACACAACCTACGGGTATAGCTTTGGTAGAGCTATACCTCCGTCGTGTTTTACACTAAGACCGTAGGGTGTATAGGTAAATGTGGTTTGGCGACTCGCGACAAAAGGTGTATGTTCTATATGCCGTTTGTCGAAAGTCAAACGGCATTTTATTTTTATGGAGGCAAAAAAATGGAATTTACGAAAGATGAGCAAGGTGTGGTAGCGAGATTATACGAAGCGTATAAAAAAGAGAATTTGGAAAAGGAAGAAGAGGACATCAAAGTCTTGCAAGACCAAAAAAGAATGAAAAACATTGCGCTTCGGTTTCGTTTGATGCTTACGGAACAAGAGAAAGAGGAGTTCAATGTATATGTAAAAATGCGGGATTATTATGAGGAAATGAAAATTCGGGAAGCCTACGACGAGGGATACAAAACGGCAATGAAAGCGGTCTTTGAGGGATTGAGATAAAACCAGCAACGAAAAACGCACTCGGTCGAGTGCGTTTTTCGTTGCTTTTAAAAAAAGTTTTTTACGAATAGTTTAAAAGTAAGGAAATAAGTTTACAAATAAAACGAAAACAAAAACAAACAAAAATAAGGAGTAACGGTTATGGATATGAGAAATTTTACTTCCAACACGGCGGCGGCTCTGCAAAAGGCGCAATCCGTCGCGCGTGAATACGGCAATCAAGAAGTCGGGCAAGTACATCTTTTATACGCGCTCGTCACGGCGGACGAAGGGCTGATCGGTCAGCTCCTTCAAAAAATGCAAAAAGACCTTAAAGGGATAGAAGCGGACGCGCTTGCGGAGATTGCTCGTTTACCCAAGGTGAGCGGGGGCGAGCAGTATCTTTCGCGCGGTTTGGCGCAAGCGATGGAAGCGGGCGAGAAGCAGGCGCAGAAAATGGGCGACAGTTATTTATCCGTTGAACATTTATTTTACGGACTGACGGAAACGCCCGACGACAAGATAAAGAAAATTTTTAAAAATCACGGTATTGAGCAGAACTCGTTTATGCAAGCGCTGGCAAGCGTTCGCGGGAGCCGTCGGGTGGACAGTGAAAACCCCGAGGACACTTACGACGTTTTGAACAAATACGGCACGGACCTTGTGGAAAAGGCGCGGGCGCAGAAAATCGACCCCGTTATCGGTCGGGACGAGGAAATCCGAAACGTGGTGCGTATTTTATCGAGAAAGACGAAAAACAATCCCGTTTTAATAGGCGAAGCGGGCGTGGGTAAAACGGCTATCGCCGAGGGGCTCGCGATTCGTATTATGAAAGGGGACGTACCCGACTCGCTCAAAAACCGTAAAGTATTTTCCCTCGATATCGGCGCGTTGATTGCGGGGGCGAAATTCCGCGGGGAATTTGAAGAACGGTTAAAAGCGGTGCTTGGCGAGGTGAAAAAGAGCGAGGGCGGTATTATTCTGTTCATTGACGAATTGCACACGATAGTGGGCGCGGGCAAGACGGACGGCGCGATGGACGCGGGCAATCTCTTAAAGCCTATGCTCGCGCGGGGCGAACTGCATTGTATCGGCGCGACGACCTTGGACGAGTACCGCAAGTATATTGAAAAAGACCCTGCGCTTGAACGGCGGTTTCAGCCCGTGCTCGTTACCGAGCCGACGGTCGAGGATACCATTTCGATTTTGCGCGGATTAAAGGAGCGGTACGAGGTGTACCACGGCGTGAAAATTCAAGACAACGCGTTGATTGCGGCGGCGACGCTTTCGGATAGATATATCACGGACAGATTTTTGCCCGATAAGGCAATCGACCTCGTAGACGAGGCGTGTGCGCTTATCAAGACGGAAATGCAGTCGATGCCCTCGGAGATGGACGAGATTGCGCGGAAGATAATGCAATTAGAAATCGAGCAGAACGCGTTGAAAAAGGAAACGGATTCCCTTTCCGCCTCGCACCTGCAAGAGATAGAAAAGGAGTTATCCGAGTACCGCGAAAAGTACGCGCAAATGAAAGCGAAGTGGGAGAACGAGAAGAACTCTATCGGCAAGCTGCAAAAATTGCGCGAGGAGTTAGAAGCGGCGAACGCGCGTTTAGAAAAGGCGCAAAGGGCGTACGATTTACAAACGGCGTCCGAGTTGCAATACGGTAAAATCCCCGAATTAAAAAAGCAGTTGGAAGAATGTGAAAAGCAGGAAACGGCGGGGGCAGGTACGAAAGCAAACGCTTTGCTCCGCGATAAAGTGAGCGAGGAAGAGATAGCGCGTATCGTGGCTCGGTGGACGGGTATACCCGTTGCGAAGCTTATGGAAGGGGAGCGGGAAAAGCTGTTGCGTTTGGACGAAACTCTGCACGAAAGGGTGGTTGGACAAAACGAAGCGGTAACCGCCGTAGCGAACGCGATTTTGCGTTCGCGGGCGGGGATAGCCGATCCCAACCGTCCTATCGGTTCGTTCTTATTCCTCGGCCCTACGGGCGTGGGGAAGACGGAGCTTGCCAAGACGCTTGCGCGGGCATTATTCGACGATGAGAAGAATATGGTGCGTATTGATATGAGCGAGTATATGGAGAAATATTCCGTATCCCGTTTGATAGGCGCGCCCCCGGGGTACGTTGGTTACGACGAGGGCGGACAGTTGACGGAAGCGGTGCGCAGAAAGCCGTACTCCGTTATTCTCTTCGACGAGGTGGAGAAAGCGCACCCCGACGTGTTCAACGTGTTATTGCAAGTCCTTGACGACGGCAGGATAACGGACGGGCAGGGCAGGACGGTAGATTTCAAAAACACCGTTATTATTCTGACTTCCAACCTCGGTTCGTCGGTGATTTTAGACGGGATTGAATACGACGGTTCGATATCGGACGAGGCGAAAGAGGAAGTGGAGAAGCTGTTGAAAGCGTCTTTCCGTCCTGAATTTTTAAATCGTTTGGACGAAACGGTATTCTTTAAACCGCTGACGAAAAACGAGATAGGGAAAATCGTGCGGTTGCTTGCGGACGGGCTTACCCGCCGTTTGCAGGAAAAGCAGTTACAATTGACTTTGACGGACGAAGCGGTGCAAAAGATAATCGACGGCGGTTACGACCCCATTTACGGGGCAAGACCGTTGAAGCGATATATGCAGCATTCGTTGGAAACGATGCTTGCCAAGCGGATTTTATCGGGCGACTTAAACGCGGGCGACACGCTGACGGTCACGGTGGAAGACGGCGAACTGACGGTAAAGAAATTATAACGGAAAACGACGCTCCGCCTGCATGTGCAGGCGGAGCGTAAATTTTATAAAGCGCGAACAAATTTTCGATTTTCTATTTACAAGCACACAATTTTGTGGTATAATATTTTTATGGGAATGAAGATAATACATACGGCGGATATTCATATCGGCTCGGCGCTCAAAGGCTTGCCGAGCGACAAGAGCGCGCTTAGAAAGGCGGAAATTTTAGACGGTTTCCGCCGTCTTTGCGCGTACGCGAAAAAAGAAGCGGTTTCCGCCGTGCTTATCGCGGGCGATTTATTCGACGGGAGAAACGCGCCTCGGCATATTCGGCGCGAGGTGTTTTCGGCGATTGCCTCGGCAAGCCCCGTACGCTTTTTCTATGCGTTAGGCAATCACGACGGCGAGCTGGATTGGACGGACGAGCTCCCCAAAAATCTGTTTACCTTTTCGCAAAGCCGTGGATTTCAAAGCTACGAGCTGGGCGAGGGAATTTGTATTACGGGGATAGACGGGCGCGGTTTTTCGGACGGCGCGTTTTCGTCGCTCACTTTATTGCCTGAAAATTATAATATCGTGCTATTACACGGGGATATTAACGGGGAAATTCCCCTGCCCCGTTTGCAAAACCGTTTTATCGACTATCTTGCGTTGGGGCATATTCATAAACCGACGGTCAAAAGCGAACGGCTGGACAGGCGGGGCGTGTACCGTTATTGCGGTTGCTTGGAAGGTCGGGGGTTCGACGAGATAGGCGACAGGGGATTTTTCCTGTTAGAGATAAAGGACGGCGCGCTTTTACAAGAGAAATTTTTATCCTTTGCCACGCGCAAAACGGTAGAGGTGCGCGTGGATATTTCCGCCTGTAATTCTTACTTTGAAGTGGAGAACGCCGTTTTGCAATCGCTAAACGGCGTATCGGAGAAAAACCTTGTAAAAATCGTCCTTTTTGGACGGTACAAGGCGGGCTTGCGCAAGGATATTCCCTTATTAACCGCTCGTTTAAGCGAACGCTTTTTCTGCGTACGGGTTGAGGACGAAAGCCGTATTTTATTAAACGCGCAGGAGTTCGCAAACGACCTCACCGAGCGGGGAGAATTCGTGAGAGAGGCGGGCAGGTACGAGATGAACGCCGATTTTTTGAGCGAAGTTTTGGAAGTGGGGTTAAAAGCTTTAAGCGGGGAGGAGATTGATTTATGAGACTTCTTTCCTGTCAGATATCGGGGTTTGGTAAACTTGAAAATGTCGCGTTCGATTTATCCGCGCCTATCGTTTGCGTGAAAGCGGATAACGGCTGGGGAAAGACCACGCTTGCCGATTTTATCGGGAGTATGCTCTACGGCTTGGACGGCGGCCGAAGACAGACGGTTTCGGGGAATGACAGACTCCGTTACGAGCCGTGGTCGGGCGCGCGGTTCGGCGGTTCGCTCACCTTTACGCACGGGGGCAAGACCTACCGTGTGGAGCGGTTTTTCGGTAAGACCGCGGGCGGGGATACCGTCAAAATTTACGATAAAAACAATATGCTTTGCTATGATTTCGGAGAGAAATGCGAACGCTTGGGCGAAATTTTGCTGGGCGTGGACAGAGAGAGCTTCGAACGCACGGCGTATATTCCGCAGGGCGGGCAGGGCGCGGGCGCGTTACCGCAGGATATCCGTTCGCGGCTGTTGTCCCTGTTGAGTGCAGACGGGGAGAAAGAGGGGGCAAACGACGCGGTGGCAAGGCTAGACGCAGCGGAGCGCGCGCTCCGTGCAAAACGCCGTCCCGCCAAGGGGAAGCTGGACGAGATAGACGAGAGGCTCGCCTATTTGCAGGCGCAAAAATCCGATTGCCGACGCGCGGAAGAAGCCGCGCAGGAATTGCAGACTGAGGCGCAGGAATACGCCCGTCGGCTTGCGTTTTTGAAGTCGGAAACGGAAAAGCTTTCCGCGCTCGCGCAAGAATACGCGCGCAAAAGCGAGCAGGACGCGATACGCTCGGCAAGAGAAGAAATAGAGAATAAGCGCAGGGAAGCGCAAGCAGAGCTTGCCCGCTTGGACGGATTTTTCGGGAAAGCGGATCCGCTGACGGTGAATACGGAAGGGTTGGAAGGTGCGATAAAGGAGTTTTATTCACTTAAAGACGAGCTGGAAAAAGCGTTGCCCGAAGCGGAAGAATTTGAACGCAAAGCGCAGGAAAAGCGGGCGTTAAAGGAACGGATTATAACGAGCGAGCGGACTTTGGAAGATTATAAGGTTATGCTCGACAGTGCGCGCAAGCCGTCGGTTGCGGATAAAAAGGAACATAAAAAGAAAGAACGGAAAAGAAAGCGCTCGCATTTGAACGCGGGGCTGGGTATCGTGTTTTCGCTCGCCGCCGCGCTGTTAGGCGCGGCACTTACGCAGGATATGCCCACGGTGGGGACTATCGTAACTGTTCTCGGCGTGCTTGGGTTGCTCGGTTGCGGGGCGGTATTTTTAAAGACTTCGACTTTGGGCGGAAAAGAAACGGGCACAGTGGACGAGGCGGTAAAAGAACGGTATCTGTTGGCGAAAGCGGAAACGGACGAGCTGAAAAAACGGCTGTCCGCGTACCCAAGCGATATGAAAAAGAAGCTGGAAGCGTTGCGGACGGGGATAGACCGCAAGCGTGCGCGTGCGGAAGCGTTGGAAACGGCAATCGAGAATTTCTTGCGCAATTTTGCGTTGGAAGAAGCGTACGACCACCGCGCTTCCCTTTCCAAAATCAAGGAAAACGCGGAACGGTATGCACGGCTAACGGCGGTAGTCGAGGATTGTACGCGCAGGATAGAGTCGTTCGCGCCCGTGGAAAATGAGCGGGATTTTACCGATTTTGAGGGCGGAGATATCGATGGCTTGCAAAATAAAAGAATGGGGTATGAAAGGGAGAAAGAGGAGCTGACGGCAACGCTTGCAGGCGTGCTCGCGCAGGCGGAAGCGCAGGAAAAGCGCGCCAGCTATCTTGCCGATATTGCGTCGGAAGAGGAACGGTTGTCGGAAGAAAAGGCTCGGTTGGAAAGACGGTTGCAGGCGGTGCGCACGGCGAGGGAATTGCTCGTGCGGGCAAGGCATAATTTGGCTTCCCGTTATTTAGAGCCCGTCGAAAAGTCGGTGGCGGGGTATATAAAAACGCTGGGATTTTCCTTGCCAGCCAAGGCGAAATTTTCCGCCGACGGCACGCCTGTTTTAGAGGATAGCGCGGCTTACCGCAACGCCGAATATTACAGTGCAGGGATAAAGGATTTGCTGTGGTTTTGCGTACGGCTCGCGCTTGTGGAGGCGCTGTATCCCACCGAACAACCCACGCTGATTTTAGACGATCCGTTCGTGAATATGGACGATAAGACGACGGAAAAAGCGAAGTCGCTTTTGCGGGAGATTTCAAAGAAATACCAAATCGTGTATTTTACCTGTAAAGAGGAACGGAAAATATGAAATTTCCGTGAAAGAGAAAGTATTTTCGCGCGAAACGTTTGACAATAAATTTTTAAAGTTTATAATAATAGAGTAGAAAAAAAACAGTAGGAGAAAAGTCGAAAATGGCAAGTACGGTAAAAACCTTGCTCAAAAGCGTACGGCAATATAAAAAGCCGTCGCTGATAACGCCGTTTTTTATGGCGGTAGAGGCGTTTTGCGAATGTTTGATTCCGTTTTTTATGACGAAAATGATAAACGAAGACGCGCTCGCCTCGAACGGCGCGATGGCGCATATTTTAAAATACGGCGCGATTTTGTTGGGGCTTGCAATCTTTTCAATGATGAGCGGCGGCTTGGCGGGCAAATTCGCCGCAACGGCAAGCTGCGGTTTTGCAAGCAATTTGCGACACGATTTATTTTATCGAGTACAGAAATTCTCTTTTTCCAACGTGGATAAATTTTCGTCCTCGTCGCTCGTTACCCGCTTAACCACGGACGTTACCAATGTACAGCAATCCTATCAAATGTGTTTGCGTATCGCTATCCGCGTTCCTTTGCAATTTATTTTTGCAATCATTATGAGCTTCACAATCAATGCAAGCTTGGCGTGGATATTCGTATTAGTCGCGCCGTTTTTGGCGTTTATACTCCTTATGATTATGCGCGTGGTTATGCCCTTTTTCCGCCGTATCTTCAAAAAGTACGACGCGCTTAACAATTCCGTACAGGAAAACGTGGGCGGTATCCGCGTAGTAAAATCGTTCGTCCGCGAAGAACACGAAATTGAGAAATTTAAAAAAGCGGCGGGCGAGGTCCGCGACGACTTTACCAAAGCGGAAAAAATACTTGCGCTCAACAATCCCATTATGACGCTGTTCATCAATTTTGCGGCGGTATTGATTTCTTTCTTCGGCGCAAAGCTTATCATTCAAACGGGTACGATTGATTCCGCCGGGATTATTTCGGGAGAGTTTATTCCTACCGAGCTTTCGGCTTTGATTACCTACGGTATACAAATTCTTTCTTGCCTGATGATGTTCTCCATGGTGTTCGTTATGATTACGATGTCCTTCGAATCCGCACGGCGTATTTCGGAGGTCTTGTGCGAGGAATCCAACATTGCCAACCCCGAAAACGGCGTAAAGGAAGTAAAGAACGGCTCCGTCGTCTTTAAAAACGTTCGCTTTAAATATTCGGAAAAGGCGAACAAATACGCGCTTTCCGATATCGACCTTACGATAAATTCAGGTGAAACGGTAGGCATTTTGGGTGGCACGGGCTCGTCGAAAACCACGCTTATTCAGCTTATTCCCCGTCTGTACGACACGACGGAGGGCGAGGTGCTCGTCGGCGGTATCAACGTTAAAGATTACGATTTGGACGCGCTTCGTAAAGAAGTTGCCGTCGTGTTGCAAAAGAACGTTCTGTTTTCAGGAACGATTAAGGAAAACTTACGCTGGGGGAACGAAAACGCTACGGACGAGGAATTGGAACGGGTTTGCAAATTGGCGCAAGCGGACGAGTTCGTTCGAGCGTTCCCCGACGGTTACGATACTTATATCGAGCAAGGGGGCACGAACGTTTCGGGCGGTCAAAAGCAACGGCTTTGCATTGCCCGCGCACTGTTGAGAAAGCCGAAGGTGCTTATTTTAGACGATTCTACCTCGGCAGTCGATACGAAAACGGACGCGCTTATTCGCAAGGCGTTCGAAAAGGAAATTCCCGACACGACGAAAATCATTATTGCACAGCGCGTTTCTTCCGTAGAACACGCGGATAAGATTATCATTCTTGACGGCGGAAAAATGGTGGCTTGCGGAAATCACGCGCAATTACTGGAAAGCAGTGATATTTACCGTGAAATTTACGAGGCGCAAACGAAGGGAAAGGGGGACGAAGCGTAATGGCAGAACAAAGAGCTTACGAACAAAAACCCCGTGCGATGAAGCCCATGCGCGGGCGCGGTATGCCCGTGCCCAAGGGCGCAATCAAGAAAGGCACGCTTTCCCGTCTTTTAAAAACGGTATTCAAGTACTATAAATGGCAACTCATTATCGTATTTATTTGTATTGCAATCAATTCAACGGGCAGTCTTGTATCTTCCGTGTTTTTACAAACGCTGATCGACGACGTAATCCCCCAAGGCGTATCGCAGGGCTTTGACGCAGTACAGGGGCGGTTGGTCGGTATGGTATTGGGTATGGCGGCGATGTATATCGTCGTCGTGCTTGCCGCGTTTTTTTATCACCGCTTGATGGCGACCGTTACGCAGGGCATGCTGTACCATTTGCGTGAAGATATGTTTTCTAAAATGCAAACGCTTCCGATAAAATATTTCGACACGCACGCGCACGGCGAAATTATGAGTACCTATACCAACGATACCGACGCTACCCGTCAGCTTATCGGACAGAGCTTGCCCTCGCTTTTAAGTAATTCGCTTACGCTGCTTTTATCTATCGTTTTGATGCTGTGGTATAGCTTTTGGCTGTCCTTTGTAGTGGCGCTCTTTACCGTGCTGATGACGTTCGTCGTAAGAAAAATCGGCGGAAACAGCGCGAAGTATATGGTTGCACAGCAACGGGCTTTGGCAACGGAAGAGGGCTTCGTCGAAGAAATGATGAAGGGGCAAAAGGTCGTTAAGGTATTTACGCACGAAGAAAAAGCAAAAGAGGATTTCGATAAATACAACGCTCAACTTTTTAAAGATAGTGAACGCGCGCATATTTTCGGCAATATTTTAGGTCCTATTCTCGGGAATATCGGTAACTTTAACTACGTGTTATTAACGATTGTCGGCGGATTATTTTTAACGCTTGGTTGGTCGAACGTAGGATTAAGCAGTATCTTCTTTGGAATTTCTACTTTGGAAATCGGTATTATCGTGGCGTTTTTGGGTATGTCGAGAAACTTTACGCAAATCGTCAACCAAATGTCCCAACAAATCTCTATGATTGCTATGGGTCTTGCAGGCGCAAGCCGTATCTTTACGCTTATGGACGAAGAACCTGAAAAGGACGAGGGCTACGTTACACTTGTCAATGCCAAGCACGATGAAAACGGTGAGCTCGTGGAAACGGCGGAGCGTACGGGGCTTTGGGCATGGAAGCATTATCATAAAGCGGACGGTACTACGACGTATACCGAACTGAAAGGGGATATCGTTATGGAGAGCGTAGACTTCGGTTACGTTCCCGAAAAGCAAGTTTTAACCGACGTATCCCTGTACGCCAAGCCCGGTCAAAAGATTGCGTTCGTCGGCGCGACGGGTGCAGGCAAAACGACGATCACCAACCTTATCAACCGCTTCTACGATATCGCGGACGGAAAGATACGGTATGACGGTATCAATATCAATAAAATCCGCAAGAGCGACTTGCGCAGGTCGCTGGGAATCGTGTTGCAGGATACCAATCTGTTCACGGGTACGGTTATGGAAAATATCCGTTACGGCAGACTGGAGGCGACGGACGAGGAATGTATAGAAGCAGCGAAGCTGGCGAACGCGGACGACTTTATTCGCCGACTTCCCGACGGCTATAACACGATGCTGACGAACAATGGGGCGAACCTTTCGCAAGGGCAAAGACAGCTCCTTTCGAACGCGCGAGCGGCGGTTGCCGATCCGCCCGCGATGATTTTGGACGAAGCGACGTCGTCTATCGACACGCGCACGGAAGCGTTGGTGCAAAGCGGTATGGATAAGCTGATGCACGACAGAACGGTATTCGTAATAGCGCATAGACTTTCGACGGTACGAAATTCGGACGCAATCATGGTACTCGACCACGGAAAAATCATTGAACGGGGCACGCACGAGCAGTTAATTGAGCAAAAAGGCACTTACTATCAATTATACACGGGCGCATTCGAGTTAGAATAAGAAACAAACGATAAAAAACAACCCACGGACCTTTAACGGTGCGTGGGTTGTTTTTTACAGTAGAGGCGTTTCTCGTAAGATAAGCCCTATCTCGTTTGCCATTTCTCGCGCCTTGCGCTCGGGCTCGGGGTTGAAAAATACGCTTGCGTTGTGGATATCCATACCCAAGACTACCTCGTTTTTTATTTCCGCTGCAATTTTATAAAAGCGAGCGTCAGGGTAATGGCGGTTTTCTTTTATTCCCAAAAGATTGAGCTCTAATGGGATATTTTTCCGTTTTGCATATTCGCACAGCCGACGGTATTCCCGTTGGCACGCTTCCTCGGAAAATTTAAAGCCTGCCATATCGGGGTGCGCAACATAAAGGAAATTGCCAGTGGAAAGTCCTGTAATCACTTGCGATACGTAAGCTTCCAAAACGGCGTCGTTTCCCAAACGCGCTAAATTATAAATATGGTTGCGGCGAATTCCGTCGCCGATATAATGCTGCCCCATAATGAGGTAGTCGGGTTGAATTTGCCCTAAAAACGCCATTTCTTCCTCGTGGCTGTCGGGCAGATATTCTAATTCGAAGCCACACAAAATGCGGATATCGTCTTTATATTCCTTTGCTAACGCGCGAATGCTTTCGGCATACGAAAACAACTCGTCGTCCTTCATACAGTGCGAATAGCGAAAATCCGTTTGAGGGAAAGCTTGGGGTGCGTGGTCGGAAAATCCCAGCGTTTTCAAGCCTGCGGTAATAGCATTTTCCACGTATTCTCTGTCTGTGCCGACGGCGTGTCCGCACCGCGAAGTATGCGTATGATAATTGTGTAACATATTATAAAACCTTGGATAAAAATTCTTTTAATCGTTCGTCTTTCGGGTTTTTAAAGAATTCCTTGGGTGTGTTTTCTTCTTTGATAACTCCGTCGTTCATAAAGATAACGCGGTTCGCTACCTCTTTCGCAAAGCCCATTTCGTGCGTTACCACGACCATTGTCATACCGTCCTTGGCAAGCTCGGTCATAACCTTTAATACCTCGCCTACCATTTCGGGGTCGAGCGCGCTCGTCGGTTCGTCAAACAGCATTACGTCGGGCTCCATAGCAAGGGCGCGGACGATGGCGATACGCTGTTTTTGACCGCCCGAAAGCGTGGACGGGTATGCGTTCGCTTTTTCTGCCAAGCCGACCTTTTCCAACAGTACCATAGCTTTTGCCTTGGCGTCTTCTTCCGTGCATTTTTTCAGTTTCACGGGAGCGAGCGTAATGTTTTGCAAAACGGTAAGGTTGGGGAACAGGTTAAACTGTTGAAATACCATACCGATTTTCTGACGGTGTAAATTGAGATTCTTACGGATATTTTTCGCAATCGCCTTTTCCTCGGCGTATAACGCTTTATACTCCGCCTGCAACACGGCGTAGCGCGTTTGTGCTTCCTCGTTGAAATCACCTGATTTTTTCAGTGCACGGCACTCATTTATTTGATTTTTTAAATAGATATGCTCGTTTTTGAAAATGAATTCGTCTTCCAACAAGATTGCGCCCGCAGTAGGGGTTTCAAGTAAATTCAAGCACCGTAAAAAGGTGGATTTGCCGCACCCCGACGGACCGACGACGGCGATCACGTCGCCTTTGTTGATGTCGATATCCACGCCTTTAAGGACCTCTAATTTTCCAAAATACTTATGCAAATTCCGAACGGAGATTATATTATCGCTCATTTTTTTGTAACCTCTTTTCAATGCGTTTGATGATGAACACCATAATATACACGACGGCAAGATAACATACGCCCACGAGGATACCGCTGGCAAGATAGTTGGGTATCGACCGATAAATGGTGCTGGCGGCGGCATTGAGGTCGAAAGTCAAACTGCCGGGAGTAGAACCGA
The DNA here is from genome assembly GCA_045588185.1 of Candidatus Scatosoma sp. Classification (GTDB taxonomy): domain Bacteria; phylum Bacillota; class Clostridia; order Christensenellales; family Borkfalkiaceae; genus Scatosoma. The sequence continues at coordinate 25,912 of JAZNDR010000019.1, forward strand.
CCCAGCCGATAATAGAAGTTTCTTTTAAGAGCGCAATCATTTCGTTGCCGATAGCGGGGATAATATTTTTAATGGCTTGCGGTAAAATGATGTGTAACATCGTTTGTAACCAAGTTAATCCCAAGGCGCGCCCCGCTTCCATTTGCCCTTGGTTGACGGAAGTGATTCCCGCACGGATACTTTCGGAAACGTAAGCACCTGAGTTGATGCCGAAAGTAATGATTGCCGCATAGGGCTTAAAGCCGGGAATAGCAAACACGGCGAACACCATAATAAACAACTGTAAAGCGACGGGAGTGCCGCGGAATACAGTGGTGTAAATTTCACAAAGGATTTTGGGGAATTTCATCCATTTACTATCGGGGGCAATTTTTACGATTGCTACAACGAATCCAAGAAACAACCCCAAAATCGCCGCAATAAAGGTTACGACGATGGAGTTGAGTAAGCCCTCTAAAATATAATTTACGAGGTCTGCTCTCGATAAAATTCTGATAATATCGTTAAACATATTTGTTCCTTTTCGTTAGGAAAGGGAAAGACGAGCGCCTTTCCCTCTCCGTGCAATTTTTTCGTGGATTATTCCAAACCGAGGTGTTTATTGACGAGCGCTTGAATACCGTCCTCGCCAAGCTCGTTTAATACTTCGTTGATAGCCGCGAGAATTTCCGGTTCGTTTTTATTGACCGCGATTGCATATACGTCAATCGCCGCTTCGTCTTTTTTGCCACTACTGCCTTTATAATAAAGAGGAGCGCAAGCAAGTTTGTCGTTACCAGCGATAAGCTGTTTTGCGGGCAATTCGTCGATAATCAAAACGTCGGAGTTCAAGCCGATATCCGCAACGGCCGAGGAAAGTGCACCAAAGCCGACCTTTTCTGCATCCGTTTCATAAAGCGTGCCGTCCTTTGCGAGCTCGTCGCCGAGGAAAAGGTCAGCAGTCGTACCGTTTTGTACAGCAATAGATTTACCAGCAAGCGAATCCCAGTATACACCCTCGATTTCATCCGTCGTTTCGCTTACGAAAGTGGATTTTTCGGAAACTTCGTAGATAACGTATAAATTTGCGGTGTAGTACTCTTGCGAGAAATTTACTTTTGCCTTTCTTTCGTCGTTGACGGAAATACCCGCGGCACCGACCTTACACTGTTTACCCGATTGAACGGCATCGATGATAGTGTCAAAACCTACGTTTTCAAAAACAACTTCCTTGCCTAATTTTTCGCCGACCTTTTCCATAATTTCAACGTCAACGCCGACGATTTTTCCGTTTGCCATATATTCAAACGGCGCAAAGCCTGCTTCCGTGTATACGACGAGCTTGTTACTTCCGCACGAGGAAAATCCCAAGGAGCCGAAAACGGACGCGGTTGCTAATACGGTTGCTAATACTTTTTTCAGTTTCATAATAATATCTCCTAAATTTATTCTTCCCTTACAAGGATAACATACCCTGCTTACGCTTATTATTTTACCTTCTTTTTATAAGCTTGTCAATTCGTTTTATTTGTTTTTTCAAGCTTTTTTGTTTATTTTTCAAATACTTATGTATAAATGTATAAAATAAATGAATATTATGCATAAACTTATTTTTTGACAACGGATAGAAAAAGGAATTGCAATTTCGTCGCAAATATGTTATACTGTTGAGGAAAATCAAAAAAGGAACGAAAAACTCTTGAACAACGAATTTTTCTCATTTGAAGTCATTAAAACGGACGAAGAAACGGGCGCGCGCGCGGGCGTGCTACACACTCCGCACGGCGATATTGAAACGCCCGTGTATATGCCCGTCGGTACGCAAGCGACGGTCAAAGGCGTGTTCCCCCGCGACTTAAAAGAAGCGGGCTCGCAAATCATTTTATCTAATACTTATCATTTATATATGCGCCCCGGCGACGAAATCGTTAAAAAAGCGGGCGGGTTGCATAAGTTTATGCACTGGGATAAGCCTATTTTAACGGACAGCGGCGGATTTCAGGTATTCTCGCTTGGGAAGCTGAACAAAATCACCGACGAGGGCGTGGAATTTTCCTCGAATATCGACGGGAGCAAACATTTCTTCACGCCCGAAAAGGCAATGCAGGTAGAGCAAAACCTCGGCGCGGATATCATTATGGCGTTCGACGAATGCAGTGAATACGGCTACAACCACGCGCAAGCGGAAGCGGCAATGAAGCGGACGGGCGCATGGTTGGAACGCTGTTATAAATTCCACGATAAGCCCGAACAAGCGTTATTTCCTATCGTGCAAGGGAATATGTACAAAGACCTGCGCGGGGAAAGCCTCGCGCGCACCTTGCCGTTCGTGAAGCACGGTATTGCCATCGGCGGGCTGTCGGTGGGCGAGCCCAAGCCTTTAATGTACGAGCTTTTGGATTATTTACAACCCAAGCTTCCGACGGACGTACCCCGTTATTTGATGGGGGTGGGTTCGCCAGACTGCCTTATCGAGGGCACGCTTCGGGGCGTGGATATGTTTGACTGTGTATTGGCGACCCGTATCGCGCGCAACGGCACGGCAATGACTTCGCACGGTCGTGTGGTGGTGCGCAACGGCAGGTACAAAGAGGACTTTACCCCGCTTGACGAGGAATGTGATTGTTATTGCTGTAAAAATTATACGAAAGCGTATTTACGACACTTAATAAACACGGACGAAATGTACGGTGCGATGCTGTTGAGTTTGCACAATATCACTTTTTTACACAAGCTAATGAAAGGACTGCGCAATTCTATTCTCGGCGGGTACGTGAAAGAATACACGCAAGAATTTTACCGCAAATACGGCGGTGCGGGGAAGTGGTAGAGCGGGTGCGACCCGCGACGGAGCCTTTCTATCTTTCCGCGAGGCTTGGAAGAAACAGGGTCGTTTTCAACGAGGAGTCAAGGGGCATTGTCCCTTGCGGATTGTAAAGGCAGAGCCTTTACGCCTCGACGGCAGTCGCGCCCGTAGGGCGTTACAGCCTTCTATTGAGCAACCGTAGGTTGCGCTACCTACCGCGTAAGCGGTCAATCGCTATGGCGAACAACAGTAAATGCGGAATGCGGGGTGCAGAATTGTGGAATAATTTATAAATTTACCACAATTTTGCATTTTGCCTCTTGCATTTTGCATTTAAAAAAAGCGGATTTTTCGAAAAAATCCGCTTTTTTGAAAAAAAACACTTGACAAATATTTCGAGAAATGATATCATTTTAATATCAAAACAATAGCAAACGAGGAGAACGGCTATGTTGCGGATAGAAAATTTAAGTAAATCGTACGGCGAGAAGAAGGCGGTGGATAGCGTTACGTTGCATATTAAGGCAGGGGAAATTTACGGGTTCATCGGACATAACGGCGCGGGGAAAACCACGACCTTAAAAGCTTGTTGCGGGATTTTGGGCTTTGAGGAGGGAGAGATTTTTGTAGACGGCGTTTCGGTTAAAAAAGACCCGCTTACTTGCAAACGCAAAATTGCGTATATCCCCGATAATCCCGATTTGTACGCGTTTATGACGGGGATACAGTACCTCGATTTCGTCGCGGATATTTTCAAGGTGTCCGTGGGCGACCGCAAAGGACGGATACGCAAATATGCGGACGCGTTTGAATTGACGGGAAATTTAGCACAGCCTATCGGCTCCTATTCTCACGGTATGAAGCAAAAGCTTGCACTCATTTCCGCGCTTATCCACGAACCGAAGCTCATTATATTAGACGAGCCGTTCGTGGGGCTTGACCCCAAAGCGGCGCATACGGTAAAAGAAATTATGCGCGAGCTTTGTCATAACGGCGCGGCGATATTTTTCTCGACGCACGTGCTGGAAGTCGCGGAAAAGCTGTGTGATAAAATTGCCATTATCAAGGACGGAAAGTTAGTGAAAGAGGGTACCATGGACGAGGTGAAAGGGGATACCAGCCTCGAAGAAGTGTTCCTTGAACTGGTGGAGGAATAAGCGTTATGTTAAAAGCGCTTTTGAAAAAACAATTTTTGGAAACGGCGTCCTTTTTCTTCTTGAACGCCAAGGACGGCAAACGCCGTTCCCCGCTTGCGATACTCGGCTTTGCGGCACTTATGGTTTACGCTTTGGGAGCGGTAGTGTTTTTAATGTGGGAGCTTGCGGGCACGCTTTGCGCGCCCCTCGTGCAAGGCGGACTTGCGTGGGTGTATTTCGCGTTTATGGCGGTTCTCGCGTTTTCCTTGGGCTGCGTTGGGAGCGTGTTCGCCGCGAAATCCCAACTGTTCGAGGCAAAGGATAACGATTTCCTGCTCTCCCTGCCTATCCCCGCATGGACGGTTTTGTTCGTCCGTATGCTGTCGCTGTATTTTATTACGCTGCTGTTTGAGGCGGTCGTCCTCATTCCCGCAAGCGTAAGATATTTCACCGCGACGGGATTTTCTTTCCTTCCTGCGCTCTTTCAGTTTTTGCTATTGCTGATACTTCCCCTCGGCACGCTTGCAATATGTTCTTTGCTCGGTTGGCTGATTGCGATTATCACCGCTCGCCTGCCTTGGAAGAACTTGCTCACCGTCCTGTTTTTCGCAGTGTTTATGGTGGCGTATTTCATAATTGTCGGCAAGATGAACGAATACCTCACTTACGTCATTACCCACGGCGAGGCGGTGGGGCAAACGATAAAAACCACCCTCTTTCCTTTCTGGCAAGCGGGTTTGACGGCGCTCGGCAATCCGCTTCCGTTGCTTTGGACTTCGCTGTTGTTTATCGGTGTGTTTGCCCTCGTGTATCTGTTGCTTGTTAAGACCTTTTACCGAGTCGTTACCGTCAAACGCGGAGAAAGAAAAGCCAAATACCGCGAAAAAGAACGCGGTACACATTCGGCGTTTTACGCCCTTTGCAAACGGGAATTTTTACGGTTTTTCAAGAATTCGATGATTGCGCTCAACTGTTTGCTCGGCTCGGTATTTTTACTGATTTTGCCTATCGTTGCCCTGTTCAATCTCGACTTCCTTGCGCAACTGGCGCAGGCGGGGGAGGCGCGGGAGCTGTTTGCGCTTTTGCTCGGCGCAATCGTTTGCGGGGTAGCGGGAATGAACGTTATCACGGCTTCTTCCGTTTCTTTGGAAGGAGAAACGCTGTGGCTGGTGCGTTCTTTGCCTGTGCAAACGAGTAAGATATTCTACGCGAAAATCTTTTTGCATACCGCCGTAACGGCAATCCCCGTTCTGCTTTGTACGCTTATATTGAGTATCCTGTTAAAGCTCGGCGTATGGCTGACCGTGTTCGTTTGCTTGGCGGGTGTATCGTTCGTACTGCTTACCGCGGTTGCGGGGCTTGCTATCAATTTGAAATTTCCGAATTTGCACTGGACGAACGAGGTGGCGGCGGTCAAACAAAGTATCTCGGCGGTGGCAGGTATGTTTTTAGGATTCGGGATCGTGGCGCTGCTTGTCGGCGGGTATTTCCTGTTTGGAAAATATCTTCCCGCGATAGGGTATTTGGCAATCGCGGTTTGCGTTATGCTCGTCGGGACGGCGGTACTTTGGGTATGGCTGAAAAAACGGGGCGAAAAAATCTTTGAAAATTTGTAAGGGAGTAGGGATATGGATATTATTAAAATCGATGGTTTATATAAAAGCTACGGCGAAGTGAAAGCCGTGCAAGGCATCTCTTTCCGCGTGAAAAAGGGGGAGCTGTTCGCATTCCTCGGCTTAAACGGCGCGGGGAAGAGCACCACTATCAATATCCTTTGCGGTCAACTTCAAAAGGATAGCGGAACGGTATTTATCAACGGGCAAGACCTCGATAAAAACGCGGACGGACTCAAACGCGCAATCGGCGTGGTGTTCCAAAATACCGTACTGGATAAACCGCTTACCGTATACGATAATTTAAAATGCCGAGCCGCTTTATACGGCATTACGGGTTCGGCGTTTGAAGCCCGTTTACAAGAGCTTTGTAAGCTGTTCGGTTTAACGGATATTTTAAAACGCCCGATCGGGAAGCTTTCGGGCGGACAAAGACGGCGGGTGGACGTGGCGCGCGCGCTCGTGCATGCACCCGAAATTCTTATTTTAGACGAACCGACGACGGGGCTTGATCCGCAAACGCGGAAAACGGTGTGGGATATCGTAGAGAATTTACGGAAAGAAAAGGGTATGACGGTATTTTTGACTACCCATTATATGGAAGAGGCGGCGGACGCGGATTACGTCGTGATACTCGACAGCGGAAAAATCGCGGCGGAGGGTACGCCGTTACAGCTGAAAAACGAGTACACGGGGGATTTCATTTCCCTGTACCATATCGACGAAACGCAGGTGCAAAAGCTCAATAAACCGTACGAAAAGTTACGCGACGGGTACCGTGTGGCGGTCGCTGATACCAAGGAAGCCACCGAACTGATTTTACAGCACCCTGCCGTTTTCACCGATTACGAAATCGTGAAAGGTAAAATGGACGACGTGTTTTTGGCGGTTACGGGTAAAAAGCTGACGGGAGGGAATGAAAAATGAACGAAATTCTTGCTCTGACAAAAAGAAATATCAAGCTGTTTTTTAAAGACAAGGGTATGTTTTTTACCGCCATGATTACCCCCGCGATATTGCTCGTGCTCTACGCTACCTTTTTAAGCAACGTGTACGAGGACAGTTTCACAATGCACTTGCCCGAGGGTTTTGTTCTTTCCGAGTCGCTTATTAACGGACTTGTCGGCGGTCAGCTCGTATCCTCGCTCCTTGCGGTGTCCTGCGTGACGGTGGCGTTTTGCTCGAACTTTTTAATGGTACAGGATAAAGCGAACGGCAGTATACACGATTTGAAAATAACGCCCGTAAAAGCCTCGGCACTCTCTATCAGCTATTATTGCGCCACGCTGTTTTCGACCTTGGCAATTTGCTTTGTTGCAACGGCGATATGCCTCGTGTACTTGGCAATCGTGGGCTGGTACCTGTCGGTCGGCGAGGTGTTCTTGCTCTTTTTAGACGTTACCCTGCTTTCGCTGTTTGGTACGGCGATTTCTTCCGTAATCAACTTTTTCCTTTCCACGCAAGGACAAATCTCGGCGGTAGGTTCAATCGTCAGCTCCTGCTACGGCTTTATTTGCGGAGCGTATATGCCTATTTCCACCTTTGGCGACGGCTTACAAAAGGTCATTTCCTTTCTCCCCGGGACTTACGGTACCGCACTCGTCCGCAACCACGCGCTCGGCGGCGTGTTTACGGAAATGGCAAGCCAAGGCGTGCCGACGGCGGTGGTAGAGAGTATGAAAAGCGCGGTCGATTGTAACCTTTCCTTTTTCGGAAATCAAGTGCCGATAGGGGGGATGTATGCGGTGCTTGGCGGAGCGGTGGCGTTGCTCGTGGGCGCGTATATTTTAATGAACGCCTTGAAAAAGAAGGATAAATAACCGCGGTTTCGCGCTTTTTCGCAGATGAAAAATATGTGAAATAGAAAAAAATGTAAAATTCAGCGGTAAATCGCTTGCAAAAATTTGTAAAAAAGGCTATCATAATAATACGAATATAAGGAAACGGGCAATTTGGAATACGCCCGTAAAAGAAGGAGAAACATTTATGGGATTTATTTCTTGCTCGGCAGACACAGGCGCAAACAATCCTTGGCCTACTATCATTATGATTGCGGTCGTGGTGCTCGTCATCGGCGCAATGTACTTTTTAAGCAACCGTTCGCAAAAGAAAAGACAGGAAGAAACGGAAGCTTTGCTCAACGCGATCAAGCCCGGTAACAAGGTAAAAACGATCGGCGGTATTTGCGGCGTTGTCGTAGAGGTTTGCGAGGACGACGGTACTTTCGTTTTGGAAACGGGTACGGAAGCAAGCGGTAAATCGTTTATCAAATTCGATAAGCAAGCAGTTTATAAGACGGACGCGGTGGTAGAGAAGCCCGTAGAAGCGCCCGCACCTGCGGAAGAAGCGAAAGCGGAAGAACCCGCTCCCGCGGAAGAGGTAAAAGCGGAAGAACCCGCTGTCAGCGAGGAAGCACCCAAGAAAAAGCCCGCAACCCGCAAAAAAGCGGAAAAGGCAGAGGAAGCTCCTGCGGAAACCGAAGAAAATAAATAAGTAAAAAAAGTTCTAAAAAACAAACGCCTTCGCATACGAATAATGCGGAGGTGTTTTCTTATGCAAAATGAAACGATAGTAGGCAACGGCTTATTCCAAATACTCAAAGGTGCGTTTCTCGCACTGGCTTTTTCCTTTTTAGCGACGGTGGTATTCGCGAGCGTTATCCGCTTCGCGCCCGTACCTGAAAAGGCGATTTATCCCGTCAATCAAACGGTCAAGGTGCTCGCAATTGCAATCGGCGTGTTTGCGTTCGTGCGCGGAGAAAAGGGGTTCTTAAAAGGCGTGGCGATCGCGTTGATATTCACCGCGCTTTCCTATCTCGCCTTTTCCGCAATCGGCGGGGATTTTTCCCTTTCGTGGCTGATTTTAGTCGAGCTCGTTATCGCGGTATTAGCGGGCGTTATTTGCGGAGCGGTTGCCGTGAATATTCGCAGAAACTGAAAAAGAAAGGGAACGGGCGAAAAAATAGCGTAAACCTTTTGTAAACCGCTTGCAATTTTATAAAAAGTGTATTATAATAGTATTATAAAATCTACATTTCAGGAGAGAAACGCTATGATTAAAACGATTGCAAAACCCGCTGAAAAGAAAGTTACGGCTTGTGGCGAATGCAGAAGCACCTGTCAGTCCGCTTGCAAAACGAGCTGCACGGTAGGTAATCAGTCCTGCGAAAGAATTACGCGCGAAGAAAAAATCGAACGCAAATAATTCGCCTGTTCCCGTAAACGGGCACACGGAAAGAAGACTTCGCACAAAACGGCGTATTTGTTAAGTACGCCGTTTTTAACCGAGTTTTATAAAACTCGGTGGTGTTCGGTTGAAAAAACAAAAAAGGACGAGAAAATATCTTGATACACGTATTTAATTATCGGGACAAAAATTATATATACGACGTCGGGAGCGGTTCGTTGCACGAATGCGACAAACCCACTGCCGACTATTTAAAGGCAAAGGAAGAGGGACAAGCCGTTGATATTACCTATATCACGGACGAACAGATAAAGGAAATTTTATCCGGTATAGAAGGCTTAAAGGAACAGGGCTTACTCTTTAAAGAAGAAGTAAAAACCTATCCGATGAAGAGCAACGAGGTAAAGGCACTGTGTATCCATATCTGCCACGACTGCAACTTCCGTTGCCGTTATTGCTTTGCCGACGAGGGCGCGTACCATTCCAAACGCGAATCCATGAGCTTTGAAACGGCGAAAAAAGCCGTTGATTTCCTCATTGAAAACAGCGGAAAGAGAAAGGTACTCGAAATGGACTTCTTCGGCGGAGAACCGCTGATGAACCTCGGCGTTTTGAAGCAGACGGTGGCTTACGCCAAGGAAGCGGGCGCGAAAGCGGGCAAGAAATTCCTGTTCACCACAACGACCAACGCGCTCCTTTTAAACGACGAAACGATAGAATTTTTCAACGAGGAAATGGAAAACGTCGTGCTTTCGCTCGACGGCAGAAAAGAAGTGCACGACGCGATTAGAAAGTCAATCAACGGCAAAGGCACTTTCGATTTGATTATTGATAAAATCAAGAAATTCATTTCCCTGCGCGGTACAAAAAGCTATTACGTGCGCGGCACTTTCACGGCGAAGAACCTCGATTTTTCCAAGGACGTGCTCTTTATTGCCGATCAGGGCGTCGATTCCATTTCAATGGAACCCGTGGTAACGGAGATAGACGATTTACAAATCAAGGACGAGCATATTCCCGTAATCGAAAAAGAATACGAAAATCTTTGCGAGGAATATTTGAAACGCCATAAGGCGGGCGAGGGCATTAATTTCTTCCATTTCAACATAGACTTGGAGGGCGGACCCTGTCTTTCCAAGCGTGTTTCCGCGTGCGGTGCGGGTAACGAGTATTTCTCGGTAACGCCCAACGGCGACCTGTATCCCTGTCATCAATTCGCAAGCGACGAAGACTTTAAAATGGGCAGCGTATACGAGGGAATCACCCGTCCCGATATCAGAGAGAAGTTTAAAAACTCCTGTCTGTTCACGCGTAAAAAATGCGAGGACTGTTTCGCGAAATTCATTTGTTCGGGCGGTTGCAACGCGAACAACTACCATTTCAACGGCGACATCAACGAGCCGTACGAAACGACCTGTGCCATGATGAAAAAGCGTGTGGAATGCGCTATGCACATTTTAGCGGAAAAGAAACGGTAAGCGTTGCGGTTAGAGGTCAAGGAACTTAGTTCCTTGCGGATTGTAAAGGCAGAGCCTTTACGCCTCGACGGCAGTCGCACCCGTAAGGGTGACGTAGCGCCAAATAAGCAACCATAGGTTGCGTTTAATCCCGCGCAAGCGGGCAACCGTCCGCAGGACGGGATACCCAAGCCAAGCACCGTGGGTTGTGGATTTTTATCAAAAAGAAATATTTTTTCGCAAATTTCACATAAAAAGACTAAAAAATTTCGGATATTCCCCGTTATAACTTGACGGACGGATAAAAAATAAGGTATAATAAAAAAGTATCATTGTAATCTCGGAGAGAAATCCGATATACACAGGAGGCACTTAATGGGCAAGAAAAAATCGGTGGTATTGATGGTTCTGCTTACCATCGTAATCGTCGCATTGTGCGCGTTAGTCGCGTTCCCCGCGTTCCCGATTCCGGGTACGCCGGATAAATGGAACCCCGTCGCGCTTCAATACGACCTCGGCGCAGACCTTGGCGGCGGCTACTATGCGTACTGCTACCCCGAAGGCGTTATTTCCGAAACGGAATATAACGCGGACGAAGCCGCTTTAAAAGAAGCGATCGACGCGGCGGCGGATAAGGACAAGGCGAAAGCGCAGGCGGAATACGACGAATACGTAGAAAGCTACGCACAGTATAAGGGCTTGTATCTTTCTACGGACGAAGAGCTTGGCATTTGGGACGGCAGCGCCCCCACGGCGGAATTTAGAACGAATTTCGCCGCGACCGCGGAAATGGTTACCGACCGTTACGACGAAAAGGGTTATTCCGATTACCGCGTTGCAGTCGTGGACGATTTCTCGCTTCGCGTAGAACTTCCTAAATCGGAAGTCAACGTCGGTTCGATTTTATCGGCAATGTCGCTCACGGGCGAAATGACGATTGAAACGGGCGGTGCGGTCGTAGACGAACTGAAAAAGGAAGAAGCGGTAGCTTCCGACCTTATCAAGAGCGTTTCGGTGGCAACGAGATATAAGACGGCGTATTTGAAAATCAAATTTACCGACGAAGGTAAAAAGATGATCGAGCGCGTAAAGGACACCCTTACGGAAGCGTCCGCTTCGACGGAAGGCTCGGAAGCGACGACCTTGGATATCAAGATCGGCGGGGAAACGATTACGCAAATTTATAAAGACAGCATTATGGATAACAACCGCGAAGCGCGCGTGCTTGCGGTGGACCAAGTAAACAAAGCGTACGTGAAAACCTTTGAGATATTGCTTGATTCCGTATTAGAAAGCGAGGGTGTGGACAGAGTGGAATTCCGTTCCCTTTCTTCCTCGGATATCCGTACCTTTGAACCCGTTTACGGCGAAAACGTACTCACGCTTTTGTATATCGCGCTTGCAATCGTGATCGTTGCGCTTATCGTCGCGCCTATCGTTACGATGGGCAGATACGGCGCAGTCGGTGCATACGGCACGCTTTCCTACTTCGTTATAACGACGATTTGCTTCGCGTTCATTACGGGCGGTACTTTCGAAATTACGCTCGGCTCGGTGCTCGTGTTCTTGGCAGGATTGGTGCTTATGAACGTGTTGCACGCACAAATATATAGAGCAATCAAAAAGGAATTTGACCTCGGCAAGACGGTAGAATCTTCCGTAAAGGGCGGTTTCAAAAAGACTCTTTGGGGTATCGTAGATATCTACGCGGTACTGCTTCTTGCGTCGCTTGCGTTGCTCCTCGCTACGGGCGGGCTGTACACGATGGCGTTACAGGCAATCATTTGCGTAGTAACGGGCGCGTTCTGCAACCTGCTGTGGCTGCGTGCGCTCAACTACACCTTGCTTTCCGCAAGCAAAAACAAATTTAAATATTTCCGTTTCGTAAGGGAGGATGACGACGATGAATAAGTTGTTGACGAAAACGGTCAAAAAAGTGACCATTATGTCTATCGTGATCGCGGTACTCCTGATCGCTTCTTTCCTTCTGACCTTCTTCGTCGGTGCAAACTACGGTATCACGACCGACGATATGGCGACTCTTACCGTAACGGTAGACGATTATCATTTCAATAGCGAAACCTCGATTGCGAAAATCGAAAGCGTTTGCGAAAGTACCTTTACAGCAGAAAAGGTAGACCCCAAGGCAACCTACCGCGGGGAAATGAGCGCGGACAGCGAACTCATTTTCGTATTCGAAAGCGGTACGAACCTGACGAATGCAAAAGCGGCGTTGAAAACGGCGTTTGCAACCGAACAGGCGAAAGCCGATTCCATTATCAACGCGGCGGAAATTTCCGTTTCGACGGGCAGCGAAGTCTTGAAAGCGGAAATCGCTTGGAACTTCGTATGGCGCGCAGTAGGCGCGGCGGCGTTGTTTGCGGTGCTTGCGTTTATCTATACCGCAATCCGTTTCGGCTTGAATAAGGGTATCCTTACGGCGGTGTGCGCACTGCTTGCGCCCGCACTTTCCGCGGCGGTCGTTTTACTCACCCGTATTCCTTTCACGACGGCTTGCTTCTACGCAATGGCGATTTCGTCGATGATTACGACGGTGTTCGTGCTTTTAAGCCTCAACAAGCTTCGCGCGAATTTGAAGTCGGAAGAGTTCGCTCAAAAGAGCGCGGAAGACCAAATCGTAGAAAGCACGGCAACGCGCGATATTACGGTATTCACGGCGATTATGGGTATTGCGCTCATTCTCGTCGGCGCGATTGCGACCTCGGCGGTGCGTTGGTTTGCGCTTGCTTCGTTGGTATCGCTTATCGTATCGGCGGCAATCGGTCTGCTGTTTGCGCCCGCGCTGTATTTGCCTATGAAAAAGCTCGCGGATAAAAAGGCGGCAAGCGTTACCGCAAGCGGTTACCAAGGCGCGAAAAAAGCTTCCGACAAGGAAGAAGAATAAACGAAAAAAATGATGCAAACGGGCGGGAGGGGGCTTTCCCTCTCGCTTGCGTTTTATAAACTGTAAGGAAGAACTTATGAAACAAATCGTTCCCGAATACTCGTTTTCGGCAGAGCAACTGAATATCATTTCCGACCTCGCCGATAAAACGGGACTGACGGAACAAATTACGCGCATACTCTATGCGCGCGGTATCGACACGGCGGAAAAAATATCCCGCTTTATGCAACCCTCGCGCAAAAATTTCCTTTCGCCCTTTTTAATGAAAGGTATGCAAGAGGCGGTGGATATGATCACCGAGGCGCGGGATACGGGCAAGACGGTCGCGGTATTCGGCGACTACGACGCGGACTGCATTTGCGCTTCCGCTATTATGTACCACGCTTTGCGGGAATTTGGCATAGAACCGCATATTTTCGTGCCCGAGCGTTCGGAAGGCTACGGACTGTCCGTAGAAGCGGTGGACCGTATTTTCGAGGACTGCAATCCCGAACTGTTCATTACCGTTGACTGCGGTATTTCCTGTGCGGACGAGGCGCAATATATCTACGAGCTTGGCTCGGACGTTATCGTTACCGACCACCACGAGCTGCCCGAACGGTTGCCCGATTGCGTGATCGTCAATCCCAAATTAGAGGACGACTATCCGTACGATAATCTTTGCGGTGCGGGCGTTGCGTTCAAACTGGCTTGCGCGCTCCTTGGCGAACGGGCGTATCAATATTTAGACTTCGCCACGCTGGCGACGGTGGCGGACAGCGTGCCGTTGCTCGGCGAAAACCGCGATATCGTAACGGAAGGCTTAAAGCTGTTCAATAACCATTTGCGCCCTTGCTTTGCGGGCTTGATAGGGAAGACCTACGACGGAATCACGGCGCAAACGCTCGCCTTTACCGTTGCGCCCCGTGTGAACGCGGCGGGCAGAATGGGGGACGCGTACGCGGCGTTTCAGCTGTTCACTTCCGAAAGCGAAACGGAGATTTACGATTTATCCGTCAAGCTTTGCTTATACAATACCGAACGGCAAAAGTACTGCGACGAGCTGTACCTTTCCGCGAAGAAAAAACTAAACGAAAAGGGCGCGTACGGCAACGTGATTATGCTTTCGGACGAGAGCTGGAACACCGGCTTTATCGGGATCGTGGCGGCACGGCTTGCCGAGGAATACAACCGTCCTACTCTTTTATTCGTACACAACGGCGATATGCTCAAAGGTAGCGCGAGAAGTATCGAAAGTATCAATATTTTTACCGCGCTCAAAAATTGCTCGGAGTTCATTGAAGAATTCGGCGGGCACGCGCAGGCGGCTGGCGTAAACGTACGCGTAGACCGCTTCGACGATTTGGAAAGAGCACTCAATAACGAGATAGGCAACACCTACACGGAAGAGGATTTCAGGCAAAAAATCTATATCAGCGAAGAGATAGACGATACTTTCCCCGAAAAATTCGCGCGCGAGCTGATGGCAATGGAGCCGTACGGAGTCGGGCACCGCAAACCGCTGTTTTGCGTTTCGGCGGGGGCTTGCACGGCAAGACCCATCAAGGCGTTTTCCCCCCACCTTGCCGTAAAGTGCGAGTATATCGACCTCACTTATTTTTCAGGCGCAAAGCACCTCAAAATCATTGAAAGCGACGTGCGGAAAAAAATCGTTTTCGATATCAGTGTGTCACGATTTAAAGGCAGGGAATATATTAAAGGGTTGGTACGCGAGCTTTTGTACGACGGAAAAACGGGCAGAGGGGTAGCGGAAAGCATTTTCGCAAACGCCGTCAACCGTTTCTATTCCCCGAAAACGGAGCTTTCGCTTACGACGCTTACCACAGCGGAAACGCAGTCGCTTATCGAGCGGAAAAAGGCGGAATGTGCATACGGACTTTGCCTGATTGCGTCCGATCGGAACACCTTGCGTTTTTACAAGGGTTTAGAGGAATTTGGTTGCGACCTGTTCTATCCCTCGTCACGGAACGTGGCGAACGCGCTCATCGTTTCCCCCGCACCCGACGCCGAGCTTTCGGGCTTCCGCGATTTCGTATTCCTTGATACGCCGTCCGATTTCAATATCGAGGCGTTAGCGGGCAAAGAGGTGTTCGTCAACGGCGATATCCGCGGTTATAAAATGTTCGAAGACTTATCCGCGTCAAGGGAGCATTTGTTGGAAATCTTCACCGCGCTTCGGCGAGAGGTTAATCTGCTCAACGGCGAAACGGCGGAAGAGATAGCCGCCTCTTGCGACGGCTTGGGGTTTGACAAGCGGGAATTCATTTTTGCACTGACGGTGTTTGAGGAGCTGGGTTTGGTGGCGTTCGAAGACGGACGGCTGAAAGTGTATCGGGGTATCAAAGCCGAGCTTACCGATTCGGCGATTTACCGCAAGGTTTGTTTATTACAGGAAAACTGAGTTTTCATCGGAGAGGTAACAGATGGTAACGACGTTAAAGAAAATACAAGAGAATTATATTGACCGTGATTACGAAACGCTTATCCGCGCGTACGACTACGCGCAGGCGGCGCACGTCAATCAAAAACGCGCTTCGGGCGAACCGTACTTTATCCACCCCTGCGCAGTGGCGGAAATCCTCATTGATTTAGGATTAGACGCGGCGACGATCGCCGCGGCGCTTTTGCACGACGTGATAGAGGATACCTCGTCTACGGCGGAGGATATCAAACGGGAATTCGGCGACGAGGTGCTCGCACTGGTCAGCGGGGTTACGAAGCTGGAACGAATCGTGTTCAAATCGCAAGAGGACGCGGATGCGGAGAACTTCCGTAAGATTTTCGTAGCGATGGCAAAGGACGTGCGCGTTATTATTATTAAGCTTGCGGACAGATTGCATAATATGCGTTCGCTCAACTTCCTTTCGTACGAACGGCAACAGCGTATGGCAAGCGAAACGCTGGAAATTTACGCGCCCCTTGCAGGACGGCTCGGTATTTCGCAAATCAAGTGCGAATTAGAGGACTTGTGCTTGAAATATCTTGATCCTGAGGCGTACGAATATTTGGTGTATAATATCCGCGAGCGGTTATCCGAACGCAAGGATTTCGTCGCGCAAATCGTCGAAGAAATAAAAGGCTTAATGAAAGAGGACGGCGTAGAGGGCGAGGTGTTTGGAAGACCGAAACATTTCTATTCCATCTATAAGAAAATGAAAAACAAGGGCAAAACGCTCGACCAAATTTACGATTTATCGGCAGTCCGCGTTATCGTAAAGGACGTGCGCGAATGTTATACGGTGCTTGGGGAATTACACGAAAAGTGGAAGCCTATCCCCGGGCGCATTAAAGACTATATCGCAACGCCCAAGCCCAACAAATATCAATCGCTGCACACGACGGTTATGACGAAATACGGGCAACCGTTTGAAATTCAAATTCGAACCGAAGAAATGCACAAGATAGCCGAATTCGGTATCGCCGCGCACTGGAAGTATAAAGAGGGCAGAACGGCAGAGGACGGCAATTTCGAAAACCGCCTCACTTGGCTTCGCGAGGTTATGGAATGGCAGGGCGATTTAAAGGACTCCCGTGAGTTTATCGACGCGTTAAAGACGGAGCTGTACAGCCACGAATTGCTCGTGTTTACCCCCAGAGGCAAGGTCATTTCTCTGCCTCCCGAAGCGACTCCCGTCGATTTTGCGTACGCCATTCACTCGGAAGTAGGAAACCACTGTACGGGCGCGAGAGTTAATTCGAAAATCGTTCCGCTGACGACGACTTTGGAAGTGGGGGACGTGGTGGAAATTATCACCTCGCCCAACTCGAAAGGCCCGTCGCGCGACTGGTTGAAATTTATCAAATCGTCCAGCGCGAAAGCGAAGATACGGCAATTTTATAAAAACGAGCTCAAAGACGAGAATATACGGCTCGGTCAAGCGAAGCTGGAAGAGGAAGCCAAGAAACGCGGCTTTGCGATTGCCGACCTGTTGACGGCGGATAGCTTCAAGCGTATTTCCGAACGGTTTTCCTTTAACGAAATGGAAGAAATGTACGCGGCGGTGGGCTACGGTTCCATTTCCGTTAATCAGATACTCTTTAAGCTCATTGACTTCTACCGCAAGGAAACCCCGCATGCGCTCGAATTGCACACGGGCGAGGGCAAGGGTAAAAATTTAGGCGGTGTGCTCGTCAACGGTCAAGCGGGTATGCTCGTGCGGTTCGCGGGCTGTTGTTCGCCCGTTCCCGGGGATAAGATTGTGGGATACACTTCCCGTGGCAGAGGGGTGGTTATCCACCGCGCCGATTGCCCGAATATTTCAGGTATCGACGGGCAGAGATTGCTCTCCGCCTCGTGGCAGATAGAAGCGGGCGCGAAGCAACGGTATAACGCGAATATTTCCATTCGTGCAACCGACCAAGGCGCGGCGCTTTCCGTGCTGTCGCAGGTTACTTCCGATTTAAAATTAGCCATCACGGCAGTCAACGGCAGAATAGACAAAAACCGCGACGCGGTATTAGAAGCGTCCATCTCGCTTACGGACATTGCCGAAGTAGATATGCTTATCAAGAAAATGCAGTCGGATAAGCGAATTTACGAGGTACACCGTATTACTTCCCTTTCTTAATAAGGGGTCAAGGGGCATTGTCCCTTGCGGGAGGTTGAGGGCAGAGCCCTCGCATAATTAGTCCCCCATTAGCAAATCTTTGATTTGCCAACCACCGCGCAGGCGGTCAACGCAAGCATAGCTTGCGCCTAAAAACACCATGGAAATCATCAAAATCTATCCGCGCGGGTTCGGCGCAAATACCTATATCTTAACGGCTGATAACAAAACGGCAGTCGTAATCGACCCTGCCCAAAACCGCATAGAAAGCGAGCTTATCAAACGCGGGCTTACGGCGAAATTCGTATTGCTTACCCATTGTCATTTCGACCACGTGGCAGGCGTTGCCGTTTTGCAAAAAGCAGGGGCGAAAGTTCTTTGCTCGGAAAAGGAAAAACCGCTCGTAGGAACGCAAGCCGACCTGTTCGAATTATTCGGCGCGCCGAGGGAAGCGTACACGGTGGACGAAACGCTCAAAGACAACGAAACGCGCACCCTTTGCGGAATAGAAATACAAACTCTGTACACCGCAGGGCACACGGCGGGGGGAGTCAGCTATCTCGTAAAGGACGGCGATAAAAAATGCCTGTTCACGGGGGATACGCTCTTTGCGGGCAGTATCGGCAGAACGGATTTCCCCACGGGGGATATGGGGGTATTGCGCCAAAGCTTACGACGGCTTTCCGCGCTCGAAGATATGCCCGTATATTCGGGACACGGCGAGGAAACCACGCTGGAAACCGAACGGAAAACCAACCCGTTTTTAATAGATTTATAAGGAACGCTTATGCTTACCACCAACTGTGCATTCTTGGGAAACGAACTTCTCGACGCGGCGCGTTTATTCAAAAACCGTCCGCAGTCGATAGAGCACGCCTTTCGCTTTGAAGAGGGCGTGTTTTTCAACGACTTCACGGTGGATAACGAGAGTTTCTCTTTTATAGACAAGGGGCAGGTACGCGATGAACTCACTTTCAAACGCCTCGAACGGCGTTTTGCCAAGCTCCGTTTATACGAAATTTTAAGCAAGAAATACGGCGAGGAAATGCCTTGGGGCGCGTTGACGGGTATCCGTCCCACCAAGCTCGCGTACACGGAGATAGAACAGGGCAACGACTATCTTTCCCTCTTTAAACAAATGCACGTGCGGGAAGAAAATATCGAGCTCGTAAAACGGGTACTCCAAACGCAAAAGGGGATATACGAAAAAAAGGACGGCAACACCGACCTGTTTGTTTCCCTGCCCTTTTGTCCTACCAAATGCGCGTACTGTTCGTTCATTACCGCGCCGATAGAAAAGACGCGCGCCTTTTTGCCCGCTTATTTGGATTGTCTGGAAAAAGAGCTCGCCGCGGCGAGCGATAGCGTGGGGAAGCTTCGAAGCGTGTATATCGGCGGGGGAACGCCGTTTGCGCTCGATACGCCCGATTTAGAACGGGTGTTGCAAGCGACCGCGCCAATTTTACAACGCTTTAACCCCACGGCGGAATACACCGTTGAGGCGGGGCGTCCCGACGTTTTCAGCGAGGACAAGCTCCGTTTGTTACAAGATTACGGCGTTACGAGAATTTGTATCAATCCGCAGACCTTTTCGGACGAAACGTTGCAAAAGATAGGAAGAAAACACACGGTGGCGGATTTTTATAACGCGTACGCGCTTTCGGAGAAGTACGGATTTTCCGTGAATATCGACCTGATAGCGGGGTTGACAGACGAGCAGGTGGATACCTTTGAGGAGGGCGTACAAAAGGCGGTGGAAACGGGGGCGGATAATATCACGGTGCATTGTTTGTCCTTGAAGTCGGGCGCGAAAATGAAAGAGGAAACGGCGTATATCGAAAACGATTTCATTTCGGCAATGGTGGCTTCGTCGCGTGCAATTTTATCGGAAGCGGGGTATTTGCCCTATTATATGTACCGTCAAAAATATCAGGCGGGGAATAACGAAAACGTGGGTTGGACGAAGCCGAACAAAGCGTGCGTATATAATATTGACGTAATGGAAGAAACGGCGGACAACCTCGCCGCGGGCGCAAACGCGATTTCCAAGCGGGTTTTTAATGAAAAAGGTTTAATCACTCGCTTCGCCTCGCAAAAGGATTTAAAGACTTATATCGAAAATATCGACGAGATTATCGCAAAAAAACGCAAATTTTTCGAATAACACGCGGAAAAAAGCGAAAAACCCCGCAAATTCGTTTTACATTCTTTGAAGAATGTGGTAAAATAGTAGCAACGGTCGCAAAGAGCATCGAATCTCCACGTTACCCTTTGCGATACGGGATAAAAATTCCATAGGAGGATAAAAAGAAATGGAAAAGAACGAAATCATTGCAAAATTTGCAACCCACGAAGGTGACACGGGTTCGCCCGAAGTACAGATCGCTTTGCTTACGCAAAGAATCAACCACCTCAACGAGCATCTCAAAGAGCATAAGCAGGATAACCACTCCCGCCGCGGTCTTTTGAAGATGGTTGGTAAGCGTCGTGGTCTGCTCGACTATCTCAAAGAAAAAGATATTGCGAGATACAGAGCAATCGTTGAAGCGTTAGGGCTTCGTAAATAATGCGAAACGCGAAAGAGCGGGTATTTTAACTCGCTCTTTTTCGTGGAGAAAGAAGTGTGTGCGGACAAGCTTTCGGCAAAGCGGAATTCGCCTCGCTTCTTTGATAGCAACACTGCTTACCGTCGGGTGGCGGTAGCGGACAAGAACAAAAAAGAATAGACAAGGAGAAAAACAATTATGCCGGATTTAAAAAATTACAGAGAATTTAAAACAGATTATGCGGGGAAAGAACTCGTCGTTGAGATCGGTAAATACGCAGAGCAGGCGAACGGCGCATGCTTGGTGCGTTGCGGCGATACGGCGGTCAGCGTAACGGTATGTATGTCGGAAACGGCGAGAGAGGGTATGGACTTCTTCCCTCTGTCCGTAGACTACGAAGAAAAAATGTTCGCGGTAGGTAAGATTCCCGGCGGCTTCAAAAAGCGCGAGGGCAGAGCTTCCGATAAAGCGATTTTGACCAGCCGTTTAATCGACAGACCTATCCGTCCCCTCTTCCCGAAAGGAATTTTCAACGACGTCGTCGTAGTGGCTACCGCGCTTTCGGTTGATCCCGATATCGCACCCGAGCCTCTCGCTATGATCGGCTCGTCCGTGGCACTTTCCATTTCCGATATTCCTTGGGCAGGTCCCACGGGTTCGGTTGTCGTTGGTATGGTAGACGGTAAATACGTTATCAACCCCAACGTAGAAGAAAGAGCAAAGAGCGCTATCCACCTCAACTTGGCGGGTACGAAAGACGCAATCCTTATGATCGAAGCGGGCGCAAACGAAGTTACCGACGCGGAAATGGTCGGCGCGATTATGTTCGGTCACGAAGAAATCAAAAAGGTATGCGCTTGGATTGAAGAAATCGCAAAAGAAGTAGGCAAGCCTAAAAAGGAAATGGAATTCTACCATATCCCCGAAGAGCTTGACGCGGCGGTTAAAGAATACGGTTATGCAAAATTAGAAGCGGCGCTCGACACCTTCGACCGTCAGGAAAGACAGGCTCGCCAAGCGGCTGCGGAAGCGGAAATCATCGAGCATTTCTCGACGATTTATCCCGATCAAATCCGCGAAGTAAAGGATTCCATTTACTATATCGTAAAGGGCATCGTTCGCGCAAAGATTTTCGATAAGGGTATCCGTCCCGACGGCAGAAGCTTGAAAGAGGTTCGTCCTATCTGGTGCGAACACGGCGTGTTGCCCAGAGTACACGGTTCGGCAGTGTTCACCCGCGGTCAAACGCAGGCGCTCACCACCTGTACCCTCGGTATGCTCGGCGAAGCACAGAGAATGGAAGGTCTTGACGAGGAAGAAGAAAAGAGATATATGCATCAGTATAACTTCCCCGGATACAGCACGGGCGAAGCGAAGCCTATCAGAAGCCCCGGCCGTCGTGAAATCGGTCACGGTGCGCTTGCTGAACGCGCACTCGTTCCCGTTATCCCCAGCCCCGACGAATTCCCGTACGCACTCCGCGTAGTATCGGATATTCTGTCCTCGAACGGTTCGTCGTCGATGGCTTCCGTTTGCGGTTCGACGATGGCGCTCATGGACGCAGGCGTTCCCATTAAAGCTCCCGTTGCAGGCTGCGCTATGGGTCTTATCAAAGATCCCGAAACGGGCAAATACGTCATTATGACGGATATCCAAGGTTTGGAAGACTTCCTCGGCGATATGGACTTCAAGGTAGCAGGTACGGAAAAGGGTATCACGGCTATCCAAATGGATATTAAGATTAAGGGCATTTCCGAGCAAATCATGCTCGACGCAATCGCACAGGCGCAGGAAGCGAGAAGATTTATTTTGGGCAAGATGCTGGAATGTATCCCCGAAGTAAGACCTGAACTTTCCGTATACGCACCCAAGATTATCACCTTCAAAATCAACCCCGAAAAGATTGGCGACGTTGTCGGCAAGCAGGGTAAGGTTATCAACAAGATTATCGAACAGACGGGCACGAAGATTGACATTGAAGAAGACGGTACCGTATGTATCGCTTGCTACGGCGACGTGGCAAACGCGAACCGTGCAAAGGCGATTGTGGAATCTATCGCACACGATCCCGAAGTGGGCGATATGTTCGTGGGCGTCGTTGTGAGAATTTTGTCCAAGGTCGGCGCGTTCGTAGAATTTGCCCCCGGCAAGGACGGTATGATCCACATTTCGAAACTTTCCGAACAGAGAGTAAACCAAGTAGAGGACGTACTCAATATCGGCGATAAGGTGAAAGTAGAAATCATCAAGATCGGCGAAAAGGGTATTGACCTGCGCTTGCTTGAAAAGATGGACTAAACGAAAAGCAAAAGAAAAAACACCGACGGAAGTCGGTGTTTTTCACATAGCGATTGACAAATACCGTGAAGTATAGTATAATAAAGGAAATAACGACCGAAAAGGGCGAAAAATATGAAAATTTCTCTAATCGTTCCTTGCTATAACGAGGCGGAGGCTCTGCCCACCTTTTACGACGAGCTTGACCGCGTTACCAAGGAAATGCAAAATTACGAATTTGAGCTGTTGTTTATCGACGACGGTTCGAAAGATAAAACGCTGGAAATTTTAAAGGAAAAGGCGAAAGAGGATAACCGCGTGAAATATATTTCCTTTTCCCGAAATTTTGGAAAAGAAGCGGCTATGTATGCAGGCTTTTGCAACGTTACAGGCGATTACGCCGCTATTATGGACGCGGATATGCAAGACCCGCCCTCGTTGCTCCCCAAAATGATGGAAATTCTGGAAACGGGGGAATACGACAGCGTGGCGACTCGCCGACAAACGCGCAAGGGCGAACCCAAGGTGCGTTCCTTTTTTGCCCGCCGATTTTATAAGCTAATGAAACGAATATCCGACGTGGATATCGTGGACGGCGCACGCGATTTCCGTTTAATGAAACGGAGTATGGTGGATTCTATCGTATCCATGAGTGAAAGCAACCGTTTTTCGAAAGGTATTTTCGGTTGGATAGGCTTTAAAACCTACTGGTTGCCTTACGAAAACGTCGAACGGGTAGCGGGAAAAAGCAAGTGGAGCTTTTGGAAGCTAATGAAATATTCTTTCGAAGGAATATTCAATTTCTCCGACGCGCCCTTGAAATTCGCTTCGTGGACGGGCTTCTTCTTTATGTTCGTATCGCTTATTATGACTTTGGTGGTATTTATCCGAACGCTGGTATTCGGCGATCCCGTTTCCGGCTGGCCCTCGCTCGTGTGTATTATTTTATTCGTAGGCGGAGTACAACTGTTTTGTTTAGGCGTAATCGGGCAGTATATTTCGAAAATATACAAAGAAACCAAGCACCGACCGCAATATATCGTCGCGCAAACGAACAAAGAAGATATCGTGAAAAAATAAATAAAAAAGGTCAGATAAATCTGACCTTTTTTCGTTCGCAATAGCGACTGACGCCTAACGGCGTGAAAAGCGCAACTTACGGTTGCTTATCTTGGGGCTATTATGCGGGGTTTCACCCTCTTCTCGGGCAATGCAATGTGGACATTGCCCTCGGTCACCGTTCGCGCGAAACATATGCGCTCACTCATCTCGTCCCTAAAAGGCATTATCAATGCCTTTCTTTACGGGTAACTCGTCCCACAAGGGACAATGTCCCTTGACCCTTGACCATTTACATATTTTATCTTGTGGCAAGCCATACCATTAGGACGGAAATATCGGCGGGGTTTACGCCTGAAATTCTGCCAGCCTGACCGAGGTTGAGCGGACGGACGCGGTTGAGCTTTTCTCTCGCTTCTAAGCGTAAGCCTAAAATATCGTCGTAGTTCATATCGGCGGGCAACGCTTTGTCCTCTAAACGCTTCGCGCGTTCGATTTGTTCCAAGCCTTGCTTTAAGTACCCCTCGTACTTGACCGTGATTTCCGCCGTTTCCAAAACGTCTTTCGAGTATTCCGTAAATACGCCGAAATGCTGAATAATATCCTTTAAGGGAACGGAGCGTTTAAGCATATCCGCGTACGAAACACTCCCGCTCGTAGTGGCGTAGCCGTAGTTTTCCAAAAACGCCGATGCTTCCTTTTGTGCCACCCGTGTACGCAACGAAGCTAATAATTGCTCGTATTTTTCCTTTCGTGCAAGGTATCGTTCATACCGCTTTTTAGTGACCAAACCGCAGGCGTAGCCTTTCTCCGTCAAACGGAAATCGGCGTTGTCTTGCCGTAAACAGATACGGTGCTCGGCACGCGAAGTCATCATACGGTACGGCTCGTCCGTGCCCTTGGTTACGAGGTCGTCGATAAGTACCCCGATATACGCCTCGTCGCGGCGCAAAATAAAGGGGGGGAGTCCACGAAGCTTTAACGAAGCGTTCAAGCCTGCCATAAGACCTTGCGCGGCGGCTTCTTCATAGCCCGAAGTGCCGTTGATTTGCCCCGCCGTGTATACGCCCTCTACTTTTTTGAATTCCAAAGTGGGAAGAACGTCGAGGGTGTCGATACAGTCGTATTCGATAGCGTAGCCGTAGCGCATAATGTCGGCGTGTTCCAAGCCCGCCACGGACGAATACATTGCGCGCTGTACGTCGTGCGGCATAGAGGTAGACATACCCTGCACGTACACTTCCAAGGTATCTGCGCCCTCGGGTTCGAGGAAGATTTGGTGGCGTTCCTTGTCCTTAAAGCGTACCACCTTCGTTTCAATCGAGGGGCAATACCGAGGCCCCGTCGATACGATCGTGCCGTTATAGAGGGGGGAGCGTTCGAGATTTTCCAAAATCACCCCGTGCGTTTGCAAATTCGTGTAAGTCAAATAGCAGGGCATTTTATTTTCGGGGGGCGTGTCGTGCATAAACGAGAACGGATAAATATCCGTATCCCCGTTTTGAATTTCGCACTTCGAATAATCTACCGTCCGCCCGTCCACGCGCGCGGGCGTGCCCGTTTTAAATCTGCGTACGCTGAATCCAAGCTTTATCAAGCTTTCCGTTAAATGGTTTGCGGGCGCGAACCCGTTGGGACCTGATTTTTGTACGACTTGTCCCGTAATCGTTTCGCCGTTCAAATATACGCCCGTGCAAAGAATAACGGCTTTGCAGGAAATAATCCCGCCGTAGGTGGTTTTAACGCCCGTGCACTTACCGTTTTCGGTTAAGATTTCCGAAGCTTCCGCCTGAATGATACGCAAATTTTCCGTATTTTCCAGTACTCGCTTCATTTCTCTGTGATACGCGTTTTTATCCGATTGCGCGCGCAAGGATTGCACCGCCGCGCCCTTGCCCACGTTGAGCATACGGATTTGGAGCGCGGTTTTGTCCGCAACGATGCCCATTTCCCCGCCGAGCGCGTCAATTTCGCGAACAAGATGCCCCTTTGCCGTACCGCCGATAGAGGGGTTGCAGGGTAAGAACGCAATGCTGTCAAGGTTGAGCGTCATCAGCGCGGTGGAAATCCCCGTCCGCGCCAAAGCGAGCGCGGCTTCGCAACCTGCGTGCCCCGCGCCCACGACCACCGCTTCCGCGGCATATTCCAAAAACGTGTGTTTATAGCTGTGTATCATAAAATCCGTTTAAATCTTCGAGGGTTTCCATTACGAAAGCAAGGCAAAAACCCCGAATTTGTTTCTTACTTTTTCAAAACGATATTTTTAATATCGTCGATTTCCTTTGCCAAGCGGTCGTTGAGCTTTTCCAGCT
>JAZNDR010000020.1:0-14011 GCA_045588185.1 Candidatus Scatosoma sp.
TGTTTACTTTTTTTTTCATTTAGGGTACAATAGAATGCGGGATTATATATAAGGAAGTAAAAATACCGTAAAGGAGGGCAAAACCGTGATCGCAAAAGTACAAAGCTATGCGCTGATGGGCTTGGACGGAGTCGCCGTTGCCGTGGAAGCGGACGTGACGAAAGGCTTGCCCTCGTACGAAATCGTAGGTTTGCCCGACGCGGCAGTTAAGGAATCCCGCGAGCGCGTGCGCAGCGCAATCAAAAATACGGGTTTGAATTTCCCCGCGCATAAGGTTACCGTCAATCTTGCGCCCGCCTATGTAAAAAAAGAAGGCTCGGCGTTCGATTTACCCGTCGCGGTAAGCTTATTGCTCGCTTACGGGGAATTACAAGCGGATATAGCGGATATAATATTTCTTGGGGAGCTTGCGCTAAACGGTGATTTGCGCCCCGTAACGGGCGTTCTGCCCGCGCTCATTTCCGCAAGGGATAAGGGCTTTAAACGGTTTATCGTGCCGTATGAGAACCGCAAAGAGGCAGGGTATATCCACGGCGTAGAAGTGTACGCCGCCAAAACCTTGAAAGAGGTGATAGACCACCTTTCGGGCAACGCGCCCTTACAGTGTGTGGAAACCGCCGAATTTTCCGTAGACAATCAAACGGGCAAGCGTGCGTCCGATTTGGCGTTCGTCAAGGGGCAAGAAACGGCAAAGCGCGCCTTAGAGGTCGCGGTTGCAGGCGGGCATAATATTTTATTCGTAGGCCCTCCGGGAAGCGGTAAAACGATGTTGGCAAGAGCCATTCCCACGATTTTGCCCGATATGAATTTTGAAGAGGCATTAGAGATAACGAAGATACATTCGGTGGCGGGTACGCTTGGCGAGAGCGGGATTATTTCTTCGCGTCCGTTCCGCAGTCCCCACCATACGGCGAGCACCGTTTCTTTATGCGGTGGCGGGAATAAGAGCGTGCATCCAGGGGAGATAAGTCTTGCGCACGGCGGTGTGCTGTTTTTAGACGAGTTGCCCGAGTATAAGCGTTCGAGCTTGGAAGCGTTGCGCCAGCCCTTGGAAGACGGCGTTATCACGATTTCGCGGGCGAGCGGAACGGTTACTTATCCCGCTTCATTTATGCTTTGCGCAAGTATGAACCCGTGTCCTTGCGGGCATTACGGGAGTCAAAAACGGCGTTGTACCTGTACGCCGAACGATATTCGCCGTTACCGTGCCCGTATTTCAGGTCCGCTTCTCGACCGCATTGATATTCAAGTGGAAGTGGACGGCGTGGAATACGACGACCTTATTTCCCAAGCGCAAGGAGAAACGAGTGCGGAAGTGAAAGCGCGCGCGGACAGCGCGCGGAAAATTCAACGCGAGCGGTTTTTAGATACGAGGATATCCTCGAACGCCGAAATGGGCGAACAGGAAATGCAGGCATATTGCAAATTAAGTGCGGAATGCGAGCAAGTTTTGCGGGAAGCGTTTGACAGATTACACTTATCCGCGCGGGCGCGTTCGCGTATCGTAAAAGTCGCCCGCACGATTGCCGACCTTGATTTGAGCGAGGATATTTCCGTGGAGCACATATACGAGGCGATATCGTATCGGACTTACGGCGCAGGTCTGGGAGAAGGAATTTAAATGCAAAATTGTGGGCGGGTACGACCCGCAACGGAACCTTTCTATCTTTTCGCGAGGTTTCGTATAAACGGTATCGTTTCCAACGAGGGGTCAAGGGGCATTGTCCCTTGCGGAAGGTTGAGGGCAGAGCCCTCGCATAATCAGCCCCAAGTAGCAAATCTTTGATTTGCCCTCACCGCGCAAGCGGTCAACGAAAGCTCTGCTTGCGTGTTAGCGCAAAACTTTGTTTTGCTTATTTAAGGCAGGGGGTCCGTCCTCACGGACGGCGACTGCCGTCGAGGCGCAAAGGCTCTGCCTCTGCACTCCGCAAGAAACTAAGTTTCTTGACTTCTAATCTTATCGCTATTTTACAGTAATAGCTTAAAAGGGGGTATAATACAATGGATATAAGCAGTAAAGCGGATATTACGGTTATCCCCCGCTCGTCGGAACTGTACCCCGCCGAATGGAAATCGGTCAAGGACGCGCCTCAAACGCTGTACGCGAAAGGGAATATACAATTACTCAAAAACCGTAAATTTACCGTTGTGGGTTCGCGCAGAACCCCTGCCAACGCCTTGAAGCTGGGTATGACCGTTTCCGCGGAGCTTGCGCGGTCGTTCACGCTCGTTACGGGCTGTGCGGAAGGTGGCGACCTCGCCGCGATAGAGGGCGGTTTGTTAGGCGAAAATAAAGTGATTTGTGTGCTCGCAGGCGGATTTGGCGCGATTCCGCAAGCGAATTTACCCCTCTTGGAACGGGTGGTAAGAAACGGACTGTTGCTTGCACTCCACCCCTACGATACGCCCGTGCGTTCGTTTTCCTACGAATACCGCAATAAGTTTTTAGCCTTGCTTAGCGAGGGTACGCTGGTCCTTTGCGCGGGAGAAAAGAGCGGTGCGCTGATTACGGCGAAATACGCCAAGCAAGCGGAAAAGCCCGTGTTTGCGTTTCCCTATCCGCCCAACTCGGCGGTGGGTTGCGGCGGCAACGGATTGATAAAGCAGGGCGCGTATTTAACGGAAAAAGCCGAGGATATTTTAGAAAAGCTCGGCGTGGAAGCGGAAAGGCAAGAAAAACCGAAAATTCCGCTTTCCCCAGACGAGGAAAAGGCGTTTACCGTATTGCGGGAACTCACGGAAGGGCATATCAACGAGATATCCGCAAAATCAGGCTTGCCCGTGTTCAAGGCGCGCGCCGTGCTGTCGGCGTTGGAAGTAAAAGGGCTGGCGGTATCGCTCGGCGGAAACCGCTACGCGCCCGTATGATTTAAAGAAAAAAATTTTATTGTAAGGAATAGTAAATGGATTTAATCATCGTAGAGTCGCCTTCCAAGGCGAAAACAATCTCCAAGTACCTCAAAGGCAAGTATCGTGTGGACGCTTCGGCGGGACATATCCGCGACTTGCCCGTGCACACGCTCGGCGTGGACGTGAAAAACGATTTCGAACCGAAATACGTCAATTCCGAAGGGAAAGAGGACGTAATCCGCCGTTTGACGGACGCCACCAGAAAAGCCGAACGCGTTTATCTCGCAACCGACCCTGACCGTGAGGGAGAGGCGATCGCTTGGCACTTGCAGACGGTTTTGGGGCTTGACGAGCAGGGCAAGAACCGTATCGAATTTAACGAGGTTTCCCAACGCGCGATTGAAGCGGCGTTAAAAGAACCCCGTCAAATCGACTACAATCTCGTGGACGCGCAACAGGCGCGCCGCGTGCTTGACCGCTTGGTGGGTTATAAGCTTTCCACGCTGTTAAACCATAAAATCGAGGACAAGAACGGCAACGGCAAACGCACGCTTTCGGGCGGGCGGGTGCAGTCGGTCGCGCTCCGCTTGATTGTGGAGCGGGAACGGGAGATTGCCGCGTTCAAACCGCAGGAATACTGGAATTTGACCGCCGAGCTTCGGGATAAACCCAAGCAGTATTCAGCATTTAAGGCGTTGCTTGAAAAGAAAGGGGCAAAGAAATACAAACCCGCATCCGCGGAGGAAACGGCGGAAGTGCTCCGTATATTAGAACAGGGCGACTTTGTCGTTTCGAAAGTGAAAAAGACGGTCGTTAAATCGCACGCGCCCGCACCGTTTACGACGAGCTCTATGCAACAAGACGCGTCCACAAAGCTTGGCTTTACCGCGCCTGAAACGATGACGCTTGCACAGCATTTGTACGAGGGTATCGCCACGGAAAACGGCGACCATATCGCGTTCATTACCTATATGCGTACCGACTCCGTCCGCGTTTCTAAGGAAGCGCAGGCAAAGGCGTTGGAGCGTATCGCGGCGGTATACGGCGAGGAATTCGTACCCGAAAAGCCTAACTACTACGCTTCGAAAAAAGGCGCACAGGACGCGCACGAGGCGGTGCGTCCCATTGATTTGGAAATGACGCCCGAAAAAGCGAAGAAACTATTGGATAAAAAGCATTTCGCGCTCTATAAGCTGATATACGAGCGGTTCTTGGCTTCGCAGATGGCGGAAGCGAAATATAACAGCGCGCAAATGGAAATCGACAACGGCGGGTATATTTTCAAGGCGAGCGGAAAGGTACTGTTATTCCAAGGCTTTACGGCGGTATATCAGGATATGTCAAAGAAAGAGGACGACGAGGGCGTTGATTATTCGAAGCTGTTGCCCGACTTGAAAGAGGGGGATATTCTTGACCTCGTTTCTATGCAAAAGGAACAAAAATTCACGAAACCGCCCCTGCGTTACACGGACGCGTCTATCGTCAAAACGATGGAAGAAAAGGGAATCGGCAGACCGTCCACTTACGCGACTATCATTTCTAAGCTAATGCAAAAGTACGTGAAAAAGGACGGCAAATATATGGTACCCACCCCCATTGCCTACGACGTGGTGGATATGCTCGTGAAATGCTTTATCGACGTTATGGACGTCGGGTTTACCGCGGGTATGGAAAATAAGCTGGACGACATTGAAGAAGGGGGCGTAAACTGGCGGAAGGTAATCGGCGATTTCTATCCCGATTTCGAAAAGAATTTGCGCAAAGCCTCTACCTACGGCGACGAGCTGACGGACACCGTTTGCGGAAAATGCGGGCATTTTATGCTCCGCAGAATGGGTAAGTTTGGGAAATATCTCGCTTGCTCCAACTATCCCGAATGTCAGAACATTATCAGCGAAAGCGAGCAGGAAATTTCCTCGGTACGCTGTCCCAAGTGCGGAGAAAATATGGTGGTAAAGAGCGGGAAATTCGGTAAATTCTTGGCTTGTCCGAGCTATCCCGATTGCCGTTCTACGATGTCGATGCCCACGGACGAAGAACCCAAGCTTGCGGGCAAATGCCCCGAATGCGGTTCGGCGATGTCGGTGCGTAAATCGAAAAAGGGCAAGGTATATTATAGCTGTTTGGGCTACCCCGACTGTAAATTTATGAGCTGGGATATTCCCACGGGCGACAAGTGTCCGCAGTGCTCGCAGGCGATCGTGCAAACGCCGCGCGGGAATATCAAGTGCAGTAATAAGGATTGTTCCTACCGCGTAAAGACGGAAAAAACAAAGAGCGAAAATAGCTCCGCGCCCGATTTCGTGAGCAATTTCGAAGCACCGCCCCTTATGGACGAACCGCAATACGGCGAAAGCGGCGGCTTCATTTTCAACGGTTACGAAGATGAATAAGCAAGAAGTGCTCGTTATCGGCGGGGGCTTGGCGGGAAGCGAGGCGGCGTATTATCTGGCAAAGCGCGGTATCAAAACCACGCTTGTGGATATGAAACCGCATAAATTCACCCCCGCGCACGAGAGTGAAAAATTCGGCGAGCTGGTATGCTCCAACTCCCTAAAAAGCAACGATATTTACGCCAACGCGTGCGGGCTTTTAAAGGAAGAAATGCGGATTTTGGGTTCGCTCGTTATCGAGGCGGCGGATAATACCAAAGTCCCCGCCGGCGCGGCGCTTGCCGTGGATAGAGAAAAATTCGCCGAATATATCACGGAAAAATTAAAAGGCTGTGAAAGCCTTACTATCCGTTCGGAAGAGGTAAAAACTCTGCCCGATTTAGAAAAGGACGGGGGCAGGTACGCGATTATTGCGACGGGGCCCTTGACGAGCGACGCGCTTTCGGCAGATATTAAAGCGAAAATAAGCGACGGCTTACATTTTTACGACGCGTCCGCGCCTATCGTATCGGCGGAGAGCGTGGATATGGAAAAGGCGTTCACGGGCGATAGATACGGCAAGGGCACGGGCGATTATATCAACTGCCCGATGGACAAGGACGAGTATTACGCGTTCGTAGACGAGCTGTTGAACGCGGAAAAGGCGCATTTGCACGAGTTCGAAAAGGGGGAGATATTCGAGGGGTGTATGCCCGTTGAAGTGATGGCGTCGCGGGGCAGAGATACGCTGCGGTTCGGCACGCTGAAACCCGTGGGGTTATACGGCGAGGACGGCAAACGCCCGTACGCGGTGTTGCAGCTTCGCAAGGAAACGACGGCGGGGGATACGTATAACCTCGTCGGCTTCCAAACCAACCTCAAATTCCCCGAACAAAAACGGGTATTTTCGATGATTCCCGCTTTGCGCAACGCCGAGTTTTTACGCTACGGCGTGATGCATAGAAATACTTATATCGATTCGCCGAGTGTTTTAAACCGTGATTTTTCGGTTAAGAATAATCAAAGACTTTTTTTCGCGGGGCAAATCACGGGCGTAGAGGGGTACGTCGAAAGCGCGGCGAGCGGGTTGCTGGCGGCGATTGCGATTGCGGACGAGATAGAGGGTAAACCTAAGCGTGTATTTGATGAACGCACGGTATGCGGCGCGTTGCAAACGCATATTTCCGCGCCGACGCGGGATTTTCAGCCGATGAACGCAAACTTCGGTATACTTGCGCCCCTGCCCGTAAGGATTAAGGATAAAAAAGAACGCTATAAGGCGCTTGCGGAGCGGGCGCTTCAAGTAATCAAGGGAGAACTGTAATATGGAATTTAGAGGCACGACCATTTGTGCGGTCAAAAAGGACGGCGTTACGGCGATTGCGGGCGACGGTCAGGTAACGATGGGCGAATCGGTCATTTTCAAAAACACGGCGGTAAAGGTGCGCCGTATTTTCGGCGGAAAGGTAATTTTGGGCTTTGCC
Organism: Candidatus Scatosoma sp.; assembly: GCA_045588185.1. Taxonomy (GTDB): domain Bacteria; phylum Bacillota; class Clostridia; order Christensenellales; family Borkfalkiaceae; genus Scatosoma. The sequence continues at coordinate 6,707 of JAZNDR010000020.1, forward strand.
GGCTCGGTTACGGACGCGTTTGCGCTCACCGAGCGTTTCGAGGGAATGCTCAATAAATTTTCGGGAAATTTAATGCGTTCGGCGGTCGAGCTTGCCGAGCTTTGGAGAAGTGATAAAATCGGCAGAAAATTAGACGCGATGATGATCACGGCGGACGAAAACACTCTGCTCATTTTATCGGGTACGGGCGAAGTGATCGAGCCCGACGAGGGCGTTTGCGCGATCGGGAGCGGCGGTAACTACGCGTTGGCGGCGGCGCGCGCGCTGTATCAGGAAACGGACTACGACGCGGAAACGATTGCGAAAAAGGCACTGAAAATCGCTTCGGAAATTTGCGTATTTACGAACGACAATATCCGTTGCGAGATAGTGGGCAATCCCGCGGAGAACCCGCCGAAAAAGAAGAGAACGGTTAAAAAGGAGGCGTAAAAATGGATTTATCCCCTAAACAGATCGTACACCGTTTGGATAAATATATCATCGGTCAGGACGAAGCGAAACGGGCGGTGGCTATCGCGCTTCGAAACCGTTACAGAAGAGCGCAGCTTCCCGCAGAAATTCGGGAAGAAATCACGCCCAAAAATATCATCATGAAAGGCCCTACGGGCGTGGGTAAAACGGAGATTGCAAGACGGCTTGCCAAGCTCGTCAAAGCGCCGTTTGTGAAAGTGGAAGCCACGAAATATACGGAAGTCGGTTACGTTGGCAAAGACGTCGAAGGTATGATCCGCGACCTTGCCGAATGTGCGTATCGGCTTGTAAAAGCGGAAAAGGAAGAAGAGGTGAAAGCGAAAGCGACCTCTATTACCGAAAAGAAAATCGTACGCGCGTTAGCGGAAGCGAAAAAGGAAGAACGCGGCGATACGGCGAAAGAAGTGTTTGAAGCGAACCTGCTCGACGGTTTACGCGCAGGGTTGTACGATAATTTCGTCGTGGAAATGGAAGTGGCGGACGTAACCCAGCCCATGGAGCTTATCCCCGGCGGGGCGGCAATATCTCTGGGCAGTATTTTCGGCGATATGTTACCGCAAAAGAAAAAGAAACGCAAATTCCCCGTGAAAGAGGCGTTCCAAATCGTGCTCGCCGAAGAATCGGGCAAGCTCGTAGACGAGGACGCCATTAAGTCGGAAGCGATTTACCGTGCGGAAAACGACGGTATCGTGTTCATTGACGAGATAGACAAAATCGCGGGCAAGGGCAACCACCACGGCGCGGACGTTTCCCGCGAAGGGGTACAGCGCGATATCCTGCCCATCGTGGAGGGCTCGACGGTCGTTACTAAATACGGTCCTATTAAAACGGACTTCATTCTTTTCATTGCGGCGGGTGCGTTCCATGTGTCGTCCATTGAAGACCTTATCCCCGAATTGCAGGGCAGATTCCCCGTGTCGGTGGAATTGCACAGCTTAACGAAAGAGGATTTCGTGAGAATTTTGACGGAAACGGAAAACTCGCTCACCTTCCAGTACGGGCATTTGTTGCGTGTGGATAACATCGAATTGCAGTTCGACCAAGGCGCGATCGAGCGTATTGCCGAGGTATCGGTGGACTTGAACGCGACGAGCGAGGACATCGGTGCGCGCCGTTTGCACACGGTAATGGAATATCTGTTGGAGGATATTTCCTTTAACGCGGGCGGGGATTATCCCACCTTTACTTTGAATATCGACAGTCGTTACGTAGACGAGCACTTGCAAAAGCTGACGGGCGACAGAAACTTGAAAAAATACGTGTTATAAGCAGGAAAAACTATGATCAACATTCCCAAGGGTACGAAAGACGTTCTGCCCGCAGATTCTTACAAATGGCAATACGTGGAAGGCGTTGCGCGTGAAACGGCAAGGCTTTTCAACCTCAAAGAAATCCGCACACCCGTATTCGAACATACCGAGCTTTTCCAGCGCGGCGTGGGCGATACTTCGGATATCGTAACGAAAGAAATGTACACCTTTAAGGACAAGGGCGACAGGTCCATTACCTTAAAGCCCGAGGGCACGGCGGGGGCGGTGCGTTCGTTTATCGAAAACGGACTTTCGAACGGCGTTCTTCCCGCAAAAATGTACTATATCACGCCTGCGTTCCGTTACGAACGCCCGCAGGCGGGACGGCTTCGCGAATTTCACCAGTTCGGTGTGGAAATATTCGGCTCAAAGAGTGCGCAGACGGACGCGGAAGCGATACTTATGGCGGACTCTTTGCTGAAAAAGCTGGGGATAAAAGTGAAGCTGTATATCAACTCGATAGGCTGTAAGGAATGCCGTGCGAAATACAATACGGCGCTCAAAGCGTTTTTCGCGCCGAATTTGGACAAGCTTTGCTACGATTGCAAAACGCGTTACGAGAAAAACCCTCTCCGCTTGCTCGATTGCAAGGAAGAGGAGTGTAAAAAAATCAACGCGGGCGCGCCCAAAATGCTCGATTATCTTTGCGAGGAGTGCAACGCGCATTTCGAGCAATTAAAAACCGTGCTTGCGCTTGCGGGCGTGGAATACGAAATCGATCCCCGTATCGTGCGCGGGCTTGACTATTACACGCGGAGCGTATTCGAATTTGTTTCGACTTCTATCGGCGCACAAGGCACGGTATGCGCAGGGGGCAGATACGACGGCTTGATAGAGGAGCTAGGCGGTAACCCTATGCCCGCAGTCGGCTTTGCGGCGGGTATCGAAAGACTGCTTATCGTTATGGAACAAACGGGAGCGGAAATTCCCGCGCCCGCAACGCCTACGGTGTATTTGGCGGGTATGGACGCAGCGTGCAGGGAAAAGGCGTTCGAGCTGGCTTGCAAGCTCCGTGCCGCAGGCGTTTTGGCAGAGATAGACCATATGGAGCGTTCGGTAAAAGCGCAGTTTAAGTATGCGGATAAAATCGGCGCGAAGTTCGTGGCGGTCATCGGCGGGAACGAGCTTGCCGAGGGCAAAGCGAATATTAAAAATATGTCTGACGGCACGAGCGAGAGCGTAAGCTTTGAAGAAATGCCTGCATATTTTTTATAAAAATAGAAATACTGAAAAGGGAGAAATAGTATGGTAAAACATATCACGAGCGCAGAACTTGAAGAATTGGTACAAGGCAACAAAACGGTATTTTGCGATTTTTGGGCGAGCTGGTGCGGACCTTGCAGAATGCTCGCGCCCGTATTTGAAGCGATTGCGGAAAAGTACGAGGGGCAGGCGGAATTTGTAAAAATCAACGTGGACGAGGAAGAGTCCGCGGCGGTGAAATACCGTATTTCGTCCATTCCGAACATTATCGCGTTCCAAAACGGCGGAGTCAAGGCAAACAACCTCGGCTTCGTACCCGCGGAGGCGTTGGAAGCTTTTGTAAAAGCAAATCTGTAAAAACAAGCAAAAAAGCAATCACCCGACGGGGGCGCCGTCGGGTGATTTTATTGTGAGAAATTAAATTGTGGAGGTTGTGATCAAATTAGTAGTTTTCCGCTCTTACTTGGAAGTATGCCTGAGGATGCGAGCAAACGGGGCAAACTTCGGGTGCTTTCTTACCAACTACGATATGACCGCAGTTCGAGCACTGCCATACCGCGTCGCCGTCCTTGGAGAATACGAGGTCGCCCTTCACGTTCGCAAGGAGCTTTCTGTATCTTTCCTCGTGTTCCTTTTCAATTGCCGCAACGCCGTCGAAGAGCTCTGCAATCTTGTCGAAGCCTTCTTCACGCGCAACCTTTGCAAATTCGCTATACATATCCGTCCATTCGTAGTTTTCGCCTTCCGCAGCCGCAAGGAGATTTTCCGCCGTAGAGGAGATATCGCCGCCGTTCAACAGCTTGAACCAAATTTTCGCGTGCTCCTGCTCGTTCTTCGCGGTTTCTTCGAAGATTGCCGCGATCTGCACAAAGCCTTCCTTTCTTGCCTTGCTTGCAAAATAGGTGTACTTGTTTCTCGCCTGCGATTCGCCAGCGAACGCCGTCTGCAAGTTCGCTTCCGTTCTCGAACCCTTCAATGCGGGCTTTTCTTCAAACTTACCCGACTGCTTGCAAACAGGGCAAACTTCGGGCGCTTTGTCGCCCTCTGCTACGTAGTGACATACCGAACATTCAAATTTCTTCATAACCTTTTACCTCTTTTTTTCTTTTTCCCTAAATCTTTCTTATTAGGATTTAGTTTCATTAACTGATTATAGTATAATATAAAAAAATATATTTGTCAATAGTTTTGAGGGAAAAAAATAAAAAAAATGGAAAAAATTTTTTTGAAGTGAATTTTTAACGGAATTTTAATAAAAAACACATATAACCGTAATATAAATAATGTATACTGATGGAAAAGTGGGAAAGCTTGACTTTGTGAAAGAAAGGGAGTATAATAAAAGCGTCGAGGCGATAAAATGAGAAAATTAAGCGCAAGAAAAAAGAAATGGATAGAGCGGACGGTAGCGAACAATCGCGGTTACAAGCTGTTTTTGTACAACCGTTTTCTTCTTTTTTTGCTGGCGATTTTGGCGCAGCTCGTCGGTTACGCTCTATTGATTTTGGCGTTCGCGTACGATTCCGCAATCGGTTTCGCGGTGCAGGCAGTCGTCGGCGTTTTAGAGCTAATATTCATTTTACGAATCATCAACCGCAACGACCGTCCGTCGTCGAAATTGAGCTGGATTATCATTATTTTAATGTTCCCCGTGTTCGGCGTGCCTGCCTATCTTTTCGCGGGCAACGGCAGACCCACGCGGAGAATGCAACGGAAGATAGAGCAATCCAAGCGCGAAAACGCTGAGGCGATTGAAAGAACGCCAACCGCTCCGCCGAGCTCCCGAGCGGGGGCTATCAGTCGTTATCTGACCGCTTGCGGGGGGTATCCCGCTTATCAAAACGGAACGGTCGAATATTACAAGAGCGGGGAAGACGCGTTCCCGGAAATGCTCGCCGAAGTGGAAAAGGCGGAGAAATTTATACTCGTGGAATATTTCATTATCGCGCACGGCAAGATGTGGAACGAGATATTGAAACGGCTAGTCGAGAAAGCGATGCAAGGGGTGCAGGTGCGCGTTATTTACGACGATTTCGGGTGTATGATAACGCTCCCGCCTCGCTACGACGAGTATTTGGAAAGCTTAAATGAGAATATCAAATGTATGACCTTTAACGAAGTCGTGCCCTTTTTCTCCGTGCGAATGAATAACCGCGACCATAGAAAAATGCTCGTAGTTGACGGCAAGGTCGCCTTTACGGGCGGGATTAACCTCGCCGATGAGTATATCAACGAAAAGGAACGCTTCGGGTACTGGAAAGACACCGCTTTAAAAATCACGGGCGGTGCGGTCAATTCATTTACGGAAATGTTCTTTTATATGTGGAACGCCTTTCGCAAGGACAAGGAAAGCGTAAAGGACTATCTTCTGCCCGTAACGGCGAAAGAAACGGGTATCGTGATACACCCGTACGACGATTCGCCCTTGGATAAAATAAGCGTAGGGGAAGCGGCGTACGTCGAGCTTATCAGCCGCGCGAACAAATCCGTTTGGATATTCACGCCGTATTTAATTTTGGACGATTTCCTGCGCGCGTCCCTTTGCCAAGCCGCCCTTCGCGGAGTAGACGTACGAATCGTTACGCCGAGTATTCCCGATAAAAAGACGGTATATCGGCTCACGCGTGCCAACTATTCGGTACTGATGCAAGCGGGTGTAAAGATATACGAATACACCCCCGGGTTTATTCACGCCAAGAGCATGCTGTGCGACGGGGAAGCGGCGATAGTGGGTACAATCAACCTCGACTACCGCAGTCTATATCACCACTTTGAAAACGCCGTATACTTTTCAGGTTGCGAAGCGGTAGAATCGGTCAAGCGCGATTGCGAGGAAGTCTTTGCGGTATCGAAATTATGCACGCCCGAGAACACCAAGCGCGGTGTTTTGGGCAAACTGATCGACTCCGTACTCCGCGTTTTCGAAACCCTGCTGTAAACCGAAGCCCTCGCATAATCAGCCCCAATAAAGCAACCGTAGGTTGCGCCTAACACGCGAAGCGTTCCTCGCCCGTAAGGGCGTTATAGCCTTACATAAAGCAACGACAAAAGACAAAAGGATTTAGTTATGAGCAAACAAACCAGACAACAAAAAAAGGAAGAGGAAAAGCGGATAATCGCGGAAATGGAAGACGCGTTGCGGGAGGCGCGGGGCGAAAGTGCAGAGGAAACTCCGCCCGAAGCTTCGGGTAAAAAATCCGTTTACGCCACCGAGCCCGATAAAATCCACTGTCGGCATTGTAAAACGCTGATGGAGAACGGCGTATGCCCCACCTGCGGGTATAAAATATATATGCCGATGAACGACAAAAAGCGAAACAAAATCCGTCTTATCACGGCAATCGTATTCGTCGCAATCGGCGTAATTATTTTCGCTATTTCAAGAATGTAAATAAACCTTTTAAAGGAAATAAAAGTATATGCTCTATGTAGATATTATAAAAGAGATAATGATACAAAACAATTTAAGCCAACAAAAGCTGGCGGATATTTTGGGAGTAAATCAAACCACCGTCAGTCAGTGGCTGTTGGGGAAGAAAAAGCCTAATTACGATAGTATTCGCTTGATTTACGAAAAATTCGGCGTTGAGCCGAACGCGTTATTTGGGTTGGAGTGTTGAAATATATGGAAACATTTTGTAAGCGCATAAAAGAATTGCGCGAGGGCGAGGGCTTAACGCAAAAAGCGTTGTCTGAGAAACTGAATACGACAAACAGCACCGTTTGCGACTGGGAAAAAGGAAGAACGCAACCCGACTTGGAAATGCTCGCAAAGCTTGCCCGTTTGTTTGAGGTGTCTACCGATTATCTGGTGGGGCTTTCGGACGATTAAAAAACGCAGTGAAAACTGCGTTTTTGTTTTTTGAACCGCACACAAAAACTCTCGCGCGCGACATATATTATATAATAGCGCGCGTTTTCACAAAAAGCAAAATAAGCGGGTTCAAGAAAAAAATTAAAAAAATATAAAAAAAATTAAAAAACTTTTGAAAAAATGCTTGACTTTCTTTTTTGTAAATGGTATAGTATTTAGGCTGTCGATTAGACGAGGGCACTTTTCTGTTGAAAAGTAAAGAAGAAGATTAACAACTGCATAGCAAAATTAGTCAAAAGTTTTTTATTTGAAAAAAGTAAAAGACGAGTACGAAAAGGCAAAAAGATAATTCATATCAAAGAAAGCAAGAAAGCTAATTTGGTTAATAAAGCAAAAAAGACGTTAAAAGCAATTTTAAGGCTCGAATGCTGTGAGAACGAAATTAGCCGAGTAAGAAAGATAGAATTTTTAGAAACGAGAAGACGAGTAGAAAGAGAGAAGATCAAG
>JAZNDR010000021.1:0-4435 GCA_045588185.1 Candidatus Scatosoma sp.
GTAGCTTGCAAACTCGTCAAAGCTTGCGCTTGCAGGGCTGAGCAATACCGTTTGCCCGCTTTCCGCAAGCATTTTCGCAAAGCGTACGGCTACGGTAAAGCTTACGCACACGCTTATATTTTCATAACCCTCGCTTCTTGCGGCTTTCAAAATTTCGTAACGGTTTTCCCCGTAAAGCACGGCGTGCACTACCTTGGAGTGTTTAAGCACGGAAAACAGCGCGGTATAATCGTAGCCTTTATTTTTACCGCCAAGCAAAAGCACCGTATCCGTTTTCATCGTTTCCACTGCCTTGACGGTGGCGTCTACGTTCGTGCCCTTGGAATCGTTGATATAGGTTACGCCGTCTACCGTTCCTACCGTTTGCACGCGGTGTTTTATGCCTTTAAAGGCAGTCAGAGCGGTGCGTATCGTTTCCGTTTCCACACCCATAAGCTTTGCAACGGCGATAGCGGAAAGCGCGTTTTGGATATTATGTAATCCGCCCGTGAGCATTTCGTTTGCGGAAAGTATCTTTTCCCCTGCAAAGCACAGTGCGCCGTTTTCGTAATACGCGCCGTTGACCCGCTCTTTCACAGAAAACCAAACGGGTTTTGCTTTCGTCTTTTCCGACATTTGGCGTACGGTCAAGTCGTCATAATTGAGCACGGCGTATTCCGATTCCGTAGAGTTTTTTAAAAGCTTCGTCTTTAAAAAAACGTAGTTTTCTATATTATAATGGCGGTTTAAGTGGTCTTCGCTGATATTCAATATAACGGAAATATGCGGGCAAAGGGAATTGAGGGTTTCTAACTGAAAACTGGATATTTCCGCAACTGCGACTCCGTTTTCGCTTAAATCGCAAAAGCCTATCATCGGTTCGCCGATATTCCCGCAAGGGCGGGCGTTGTAACCGCCTTGCCGTAGTATTTCCGCTATCATGGAAACGGTAGTCGTTTTGCCGTTCGTGCCCGTAACCGCAATCACGGGAGCACGCATAAACCGAGCGGCGAGCTCCGTTTCCCCTACCACCGATTTCCCCTTGCGCTTAAACGCCACGGCAAGCGGATGGTCTATGGGGATTCCCGGGCTTAAAACAAGGATATCGCTAACCTCGGCGACCTTGAAAATATTTTCTTTCGTTACCCGCTTTGCGCCTTGTTCTATAAGCGCGGATGCGACTTTTTCCACGCGTTCGGAGTTTAAGTCGTCGTAAATGAAAACGGTTGCGCCTTGCGAGAGTAAAAATTCAGCGGCGGCTCTGCCCGAACGGGATAGACCAACCACGAAAAAGGTTTGTGTTTTAGGATACATAGACACCTCGTTTTTATATAATACAGAGTATGCAGACCGTGCCCATAAGCAAAGTTATGAGAAAATACGCGTAGGAAATTTTACTTTCCGCATACCCTTTTTTCTGAAAATGATGATGCAGGGGGGACATCAAAAATATGCGTTTACCCCCCGACGCTTTATAATATATGACTTGCGTGATAACGGATATAACCGAAAGCACGAACATAACTCCGACTATCGCTATATACAAGGCGTTGCCCGTAAACACCGATATGCAGGAAGCGAAACCGCCAAGGGCAAGCGAGCCCGTATCCCCCATGAACACCGAAGCGGGCGGAGCGTTGAAAACGAGATACGCGCAAAGCGCTCCGACGAGCGCAAAGGCAAGGGTTGCCTGTGAAGCGTTCTCCCCCTCTAATCGGATAAGAATACCGAGGGTTAAAAAGAAAGGCACGCTCACGCCGGACGCAAGTCCGTCCAAGCCGTCCGTGAGATTGACGGCGTTGACCGTGGCAAGAAACACGAACGCGGAAAAGGGTATTACCCACCACCCGATATCCGTTTGTTTGCCTGAAAAGGGAAAGTATAACCTCGTCAATCCGTTACGGTAGCAAAATAAGCCCGCAAACAGGGCTATAAACGCTTGAAAGGTAAATTTCTGCCACGCCCTCAACCCGAGGTTTTCCTTGTGTTTTTGCTTTAAAAAGTCGTCTAAAAGCCCCACGCCCATATACGCAAGCCCGATTACGATTGTGAGCAGTGCCGAGCGGTCTATTTTTTTACAGAAAATCAGTCCTGAAATAATTGCGGCGGAAACGAACGCCAGTCCGCCCATTGTGGGAGTTCCGCTTTTCTTTTTATGTTCTTTTACGTAAACGAGAATATTTTGCCCTGCTTTGAGCTTACGAAGCAACGGGATAAGCGCAAAGCAAAATAGTAAGGACAGGGCAAACGCGACGAGCGCGGAAAGTAGATACGATTTCATAAAGCTTCCGTTTCAGGAGCGTTCAACGCCCCTTTTTTCTAACATTTTTTCGATTATATCATTATCGTTAAAGGCGTATTTTATACCCATTATCTCTTGATACGACTCCCCGCCTTTGCCTGCCACAAGTAGCACGTCCCCTTTTTGCAGGCAGTCTATCGCGTAGGCGATTGCATTTTCGCGCTGAGGTACGACCACGTATTTCATGGACAGTCGGCGGTAGCCTTTTTCAATGCCCGCAATAATATCGAGCGGGTCTTCATAACGCGGATTGTCCGAGGTGAGCACGGCAAAATCACATTTTTTCGCCACTGCCGCACCCATTAACGGGCGTTTGGATTTATCTCGGTTTCCCCCGCAACCGAACAGACAGACCAGTCTGCCCTCGCAGTGCGGTTTCAATGCGGACAGGGATTTTTCCAAGCCGTCGGGGGTATGTGCAAAATCAACGAAAATTTCCGCGCCGTTATATACGGCAACCTTTTCCAAACGGCCGCAAACGCCTTTTAAGGAAGCTATGCCTTTGGCTATTGCGGAAAGCGGGATATGCAAGGCGGTTGCGCAACTTGCCGCCGCCAAGGCGTTATACACGTTATGCCGTCCCGTAAACGAAAGGGATACACGGGCGATTTCGTCGTTGATATTGAAGATACATTCGCTTCCGCCAAGCGTTTCGTGCGTGATTACCGCAAACGCGTCGGCGGGCGTTGTTAAGCCGTAATAGACCGTTTCTTGCTCGCGAAGCAGACCGAATTTTCTACCCGTTTCGTCGTCGCCGTTGAGAATGGCTATCGGGCAGTTTTCGTCCGTAAACAGCTTGCTTTTGCTAAATTCGTACGCTTTCATCGTAGGGAAAAAGTCCAAATGGTCTTGCGTGAGGTTTGTGAATATGCAAGCAACGAACCGCAAGCCCGCCGTTTTATGGTAATGCAGGGCGTGGGCGGAAACTTCCATAACCGCGTATTCTATGCCGTATAAAAACATTTCCGCCAGTGTTTTTTGTAAAAATACGGGGTCGGGCGTGGTGAGGTCGGACGGATAATTTTTATCCCCGTAGGAAACGCCGAGCGTGCCGATCACGCCTACCTTTTTACCGCCCGCCTTTAACGCCGCCGCGAGCATATGCGCCGTCGTCGTTTTTCCGTTCGTGCCCGTGATACCGATTACTTTTAAACGCTGTGAGGGATCGCCGTAAAACGCTGACGCCAGGCGCGCGAGCGCAACACGGGTATTTTTTACGATTACCCGTGGAACGGGTTGATCTAATTTGCGTTCGGTGATAATCGCCGCCACGCCGTTTTTTACCGCTTCGCTTGCGTAAGCGTGTCCGTCCGTTTTTCCGCCCGTTAAACACACGAACAGTCCCTCGGGCAACGACTCTCGGCTGTCTGCCGTAAGGGAAGAAATTTCTCTATCCCAGCGTTCGTTTTCGTAAGCGATTTCTATGATTTCGATATTCTCTATCAATTTTGACAACAGCATATTCTATCCCCCTTTTCCCTTTGCAATTGTAACGATATATCTTATTCGTTCAAACTCCGCCGTATGATTTTTTGCAATAAAAAAACAGCCGTTTCGATAGAAACGGCTGTTTTTTGTATAGTAAAACCACGCCATAGTGGCGTGGTTCGGTAGAGGTTTACTGGTGAGTAATAGACAAAAAAACTCCGATTTTGTATAATAAAGTCGTGACCTGGCAGTTGCGACAAAAAACAAAATCGGAGGACAATTAAATGAATGAAACAAATAACGTCACAAAAAGTATAGCACATACAAAATGGAATTGCAAGTATCAAATAGTGTTCGCGCCAAAATATAGGCGAAAAGTATTTTTTGAAGAGAAAAGATTGGAAATAAGGGAAATCTTGCGAACACTATGCGCATGGAAAGGCGTGGATATAATAGAAGGAGAGATATGCCCTGACCACGTGCATTTATTACTGAGTATACCGCCCAAATATAGTATATCGTCGTTCATGGGGTATCTGAAAGGAAAAAGTGCAACGATGATATACCAAAAATGGGGAAACATGAAATTTGCATACCGAAACAGAGAGTTTTGGTGTACAGGATATTATGTCGATACAGTGGGCAAAAATACTCAGGCGATAAAGGAATACATAGAAAATCAGTTGAAAGCGGATAAAGAAGCAGACCAACTGAGTATTTTTGACC
>JAZNDR010000022.1:0-24022 GCA_045588185.1 Candidatus Scatosoma sp.
TGCAATAAACGGGGTATAAGGTGCGGTCAATTTCGCAAAGGTCGTCAATACGTACCAAAGGGTCGTATAAGCCGCCGCTTTATCTTCCGTCATTTCGCTGCCCCAATATCTATCTCTGCCACGGCGCACGTACCAATTGGAAAGGATATCCGAGAATTCCTGCAACGCGCGCGCGCTGTCCGTAATATTATATACTTCCAGATTTTTGTCTACGAAATCAACGAGCGTATTGAGCTTCGAAAGGATCCACTTGTCCATAAGCGAGAGCTTACACTTCTTCAAGTCGTATTCCGCAGGGTTATAATTGTCGATATCCGCATACAGGCAGAAGAACGCGTAGGTATTCCAAAGGGTGCCCATGTACTTTCTCTGCGCTTCGCTGACCGCTTCGGGATAGAAGCGCGAGGGCAACCAAGGCGCGGACGAGGTATAGAAATACCAACGCACTGCATCGGCACCCTGTTTATCAAGCACCGACCAAGGATCAACGACGTTGCCTTTGTGCTTACTCATCTTCACGCCGTTTTTATCGTTGACGTGTCCGAGTACGATACAGTTTTTAAACGGTGCTTTATCAAAGAGCAGGGTTGAAATTACGAGCAGGGTATAGAACCAACCGCGCGTTTGGTCAACTGCTTCGGAAATGAAATCCGCGGGGAAGGTCTGGTCGAACAGTTCCTTGTTCTCAAACGGGTAATGGTACTGCGCAAACGGCATAGAACCCGAATCGAACCAACAGTCGATAACCTCGGGCGTACGGCGCATTTTTCCGCCGCACTTACCGCATTTGCAGGTAAGCTCGTCAAGATACGGTCTGTGCAATTCGATATCCTCTTTCGCACCGCATTTTTCAACGAGCTCTTTGCGCGAACCGATAACTTCGATTTCACCGCAATCGGGACATACCCAAACGGGCAACGGCGTACCCCAGTATCTATCGCGGGACAAGCCCCAGTCGATAACGTTTTCGAGGAAGTTGCCCATACGCCCTTCCTTGATGGTGTCGGGCATCCAGTTTACCGAACGGTTCGCCGCGATAAGTCGGTCTTTGATTGCCGTAACCTTGATAAACCAGCTCGAACGCGCGTAATAGATGAGCGCGGTGTCGCAACGCCAGCAGAACGGATAGCTGTGCGTAACTTCGAGCGGTTTCAAAAGCAAGCCTCTTGCCTTTAAGTCTTTGATAACGGCGGGGTCGGCTGCTTGTGCGCCAACGCCCGTGAACTGACCGCAACCCTCGGGGAATTTCCCCTCTTCATTGATAAGCTGTACAACGGGCAAGCCGTAGCGCGTACCTACTTTATAGTCGTCTTCGCCGAACGCGGGCGCGATGTGCACGACGCCCGTACCGTCGGAAAGGGTTACGTAATTATCGCAAGTAACGTAATACGCCTTTTCACGGAAGTTAAATTTCTCTTTGCCGAAAGGATACAAGGGTTCGTATTCGGTGTATTCGTACTCCGTACCCTTTTTCGTGGAAACGACCGTGTACCCCTCTTCGCCAAGCACCGATTTGAGCAATCCTTCGGCGAGAATATACGCTTCCCCGCTTTCGTCCATTTTGACTTCAACGTAATCGTATTCGGGGTGCATACAGAGCGCGACGTTGGAAGGAAGCGTCCAAGGCGTGGTCGTCCATGCAAGGATATATTTATTTTCTGCGTTTTTGACCTTGAATTTCACGAACGCCGTCGTTTGTTTTACGTCCTTATAGCCCTGCGCCACCTCGTGCGAGGAAAGCGCCGTTCCGCAACGGGGGCAATAGGGCACGATTTTATGTCCTTTATACAGCAAACCTTTCTTGTGGATTTCTTTAAGCGCCCACCATTCCGATTCGATATAGTCGTCGTGATAGGTAACGTAAGGGTTATCCATATCGCACCAGTATCCTACGCGGTCGGACATTTGTTTCCATTCGGTGGTATACTGCCAAACAGACTGTTTACATTGTTTAATGAACGGCTCGATACCGTAGCTTTCGATGCCCGTCTTGCTTTCCAAGCCGAGCTTTTTCTCTACTTCGAGTTCTACGGGCAGACCGTGCGTATCCCAGCCCGCTTTTCTCAAAACGTGCTTGCCTTTCATCGTTTTGTAACGGGGCACGATATCTTTCATAACACGGGTCAAAATATGCCCGATATGCGGTTTTCCGTTCGCCGTGGGCGGGCCGTCGTAGAAAGAAAATTCCTCGTTACCCTCCGTTGCTTGCATACTCGTTTCGAAAATTTTATTTTCGTTCCAGTATTCTACGATTTTCTTTTCTCTCTCCACGAAGTTGAGAGAGGTGTCCACTTTCTTGTACATAGACATATATTTTTCTCCTTTACGCAAGGTTTTTTACAAAAAATAAAACCGCCGTGCTTTGGAAAAAACACAACGGCTTTCTAACCACCAAAACAAACTATCATTTGCCGCGCGGGATAACGGTCGGCGACACCGTATTTTACTACTTCGCCCTATATATATTATATAATGTAGAAAACGGTTCGTAAAATCAGCTGACGAGGGGATATTTTTTACGCGCGCCTTCTTCCTTTCACCAAAACGGAATTTCTCTGTGCGGCTCTCTTACGCAAAAACGATTGTCCTCTTTTAACGCTTTTCATTCAGTTTTTATTATTATAACACTTTTTATGGAACTTGTAAAGTAAAATTACGACAATTTTACAGTTTTTAAGGGCTCACGCGGTTGATATCGCGGGGGAACATCGTCGCTTCACGGACGTTCTTCGCGCCGAGTAAGTGCATCGTCAAACGCTCCAAGCCCAAGCCCAAACCGCCGTGAGGGGGTGCGCCGTATTTATGCAACATTAAATAGGTAGCAAATTCTTCGGGATTCATACCCAGCTTCTGCATTTTTGCAACCTGTTCGTTGTAATCGTGCACACGCTGACCGCCCGAGGTGATTTCCAAGCCCCTGAAAAGTAAGTCGAAAGACAAGGTGTATTCGGGGTCTTCGGGGTCGTCCATCGTGTAGAAAGGACGCTTTTTCGAGGGATAATGCGTAATGAAAATGAAATCGGAATTAAATTGCTTTTTCGCGTACTTACCCAAAAGCTGTTCTTCTTCGGGGTCAAAGTCTTTCATATCCGTCGGCTGATACTTAAATTTCTTCATCAGTATCTCTTTCGCTTCCATGAATTTAAGCACGGGGATTTCCGTGATTTCAGGTACGTCGATATGCAATAAATCCACTTCGTTCTTGTATTCCGTTTTGAGAAGATTCATAATATATTTCAGCAAGCCTGCTTCCATATTCATAATATCTTCAAAGCTGTCGATAAAGCCCATTTCGAAGTCCATTGAAATGTACTCGTTAAGGTGTCTGCTCGTATCGTGGTGTTCTGCGCGGAACACGGGCGCAACCTCAAACACTCTTTCGTAAACGGCAACGAGTGCCTGTTTATAAAGCTGAGGCGACTGCGCAAGATATACCTGCTTCCCAAAATAATCAAGCTTAAATACGTTTGTACCGCCCTCTGCGCCCGCGAAATTGATTTTCGGGGAATGGATTTCGGTAAAGCCCTGCGAGCTTAAAAACTCGCGGAAGCCGCGTTGGATACCCTCTTGCAGTTTAAAGATTGCGCGTTCCTTGGGGTTGCGCAAGGTAACGGGGCGATAGTCAAGGTTGGTAGAAAGGTCGCAATTGACCTGTTTTTTCGTGATAACGACGGGCGGGATATCCGCAGGGTGGGACAACAATTCGATATTGTGAATTTGAAGCTCGTAACGCTTCGAGCCGTCCTTTTGTACACCTGCAACCACTTTACCCGTAACTTTGGCAGCGCATTCTTCCTTAACGTCCTCGCTCATGCGGTAGTCGGAAAAGCTTTCCGCGTAAACGCACTGCACCGTTTCACGCGCGGTACGCAAAATAACGAACGCGAAATCGGACATCATACGGATATTGTGAATGGTGCCTTTAATCGTAACGATTTGGTCCTCGTATTTTTCGAAATCCGCATACGAAACGGTATTCGACTTGATTTCACCCGTAATAGCCATAATTTTTAACCTCTTTTCGGAAAATATTTAACGATACCATTTTAATACATTTGACAAAAAAAAGCAAGAATTTTATAATAGATTTAGAAAAAATCAACGGAGAAAAGACAAAACAATGCGTATCCTTGCTATCAACGATATATCTTGCGTCGGCAAATGCTCGCTTACCGTTTCGCTGCCTATCATTTCGGCATGCGGAATTACCTGCGACGTATTGCCCACCGCACTGTTATCCACGCATACGGGCGGATTTACAGGCTACGCCTTTCACGATTTGACGGGCGAACACCCCGCCATTTTAAAGCACTGGGATACGCTGGGGATAAAATTCGATTTTATTTACAGCGGGTATTTGGGCAGTGCGGAGCAAATCCATACCGTAGAACAAATCAAAAACCGTTTCCTTGCGGAAAACGGGAAGTTTATCGTTGACCCCGTTATGGGCGACAGCGGAAAACTGTACGCGGGCTTTACCGAAGATTTCGTAGATAAAATGCGCTCGCTTTGCAAACAGGCGGATTTCATTTTACCCAACGCCACCGAGGCTTGCTACCTTACGGGCACGAGCTATCCCGCAACCGCCCCCGAACGGCTCGTAACCGAGCTAAAATCCGTTTGTCCCCGCCCTATCGTTACGGGTATTTTGGAAAACAAGAAAAATTCAGTGTATTACGCGGACGAGAACGGCAAAATAAAAGCATACCGTTCAGAAAATATCGAGGGGTTTTTCTGCGGAGCCGGCGACGTGTTCGCTTCCGCTTTCGTGGGCGCGCTCGCGCGAGGAAAAAAGGAAGAAACGGCAATCGCGCTCGCCACCGAGTTTACCACCGCTTCGATACGCCGTTCGGCGAAAGAGGTTGCAGATAAGCGGTATGGATTGAATTTCGAAGCGGAAATATTTACCTTCTTAAAAAACTTAAATTCGTAAAAATTTTTTCTTTCATACCGTTGACAAACGCTTTTCGAGCGTGTATAATAGATACAAATCTGCGGTGTACGGAGTTCGGTGTAAAACGGAATCCACATTAGATATTCGGGAGCAAGTTATTCGTGGCGATAGGCAAGGTCTGAGTTTCGGAAAGTCCGACGCGCCAAGATGCGGCACCCACCTGCTTGAAGCGGGTTCATCTTTTTGCCGAGGTGCGGCACAGGCGGATTCATTTTGATACCTCCTTATTTACCCCTTTCGGGGATAGAAAAACGGACGGCCTTGCCGTCCGTTTTTCATTTTTATTTTACGATAAAATCCCCGCTGGCGGATTCCGCGTCAATCCGCAAAACACCGCTTTCCCCCGCGAACGAGTACCTCTCTCCGTTTTTTGTATATTCTTTGTCCGAACGCAGTTTCCCGCTTGCCCCCTCAAAGGATATATTTGCACCCTGCGAAGCATCAAGCGTGAGCGTGGTTTTTCCACTGACCGTTTCCAGTTCAATTTCCATGGCGGAAAGCATAGAAAGTTCTATATCCCCGCTTACTTGGTCTATATTAAGCTCGCCCGTTTCCAAGCCGTTGATCGCTATTCCACCCGAAACGCTTTCCGCGGACACCTCGCGCGCTGTTACGCTTTTTAGCGTTATATCCCCCGATACGCTTTCAACGGACAACTCGCCCACGGACAAATTTTCCGCTACGATTTTTCCACTGATATTCGCGACCTCTAAATCGACGCCTTGGGGAATTTGGACGGTAAGCTCTTTATTCTTTTCTTCTATATTTCCACCGCGCCAGCCTGCCTTACAAAATTTGATATTCAGCGTACTGCCGTCTATCCAGTAATGCAGTTTTTGCGCCTCGTCAAGCGAAATACCGCTTTCGGACACGGACAGCTCAGCGTTATCGCTTTGCACCAGCGTTACCCCGCCGACCATCCAGTCGATTTCAATTTCCGTAATCGCCGTTGCCGTATAAGTAAAATTCCCCGACTGATACAAGTTAGCGTTATCGTAACGGTCGTATTGCATAGAGCTGGCGGAACAGCCCGTACCCGCCGTTACACAAAGAAGCATTACTCCTGCCAAAAAGCCGATAAATTTCTTTTTCATAAACGCGTCCTCCATCGTTTATTTTTTTCATTATACTCCCTTTTTATCCGTTTGTCAATATATGGAAAGAAAAAAAGCGCGCCGTGCGAAAATCACGGAAGTTTCGCACGGCGCGGTATACATATTCGGCAACGCTTAATTATCGCCGTTATGCACGATGAAATTCAAGTGGTCGCCCACACGTTCGAGATTGCAGACCAAATTGATAAATACGGTGTTGTTTTCGGGACGGCATTTGCCTTGGCTCAACCGTTCGATATGCTCCGCCACCAAATCACGGCGCATTCCGTCAATGGTTTCTTCCAGCTCGTCCGATTCTTGCACGAGTCCGCTTTCGCTATCAAGCACAATCTTTTTCACGAGAGCGTACTGCTTATGCAACATCTCGTGCATTTCTTGGAGCTTTTCATTGATACCTTCGGAGAATACCAAGTTTTCCTTAACCTCGCGGTTGGTGTATTTGGTAAAGTTATCGGCAAGCTCCGCTACACGCGATACGTCGCCTATCGTGTTATGCAAAGCGTTTACCTGCTTTTCGTCGGCAAGCGTGATATCGCTTGCGGAAACCTGTACGAGATATTCGCTGATCCGTTCCCCCAGCTTTGCCACGCTTTCGTTGTTTTTATACACTTCTTCCAAGACCTCGGTGTTTCGGTCGATAAATCCGCCGAACGCCACGCGCAAGCTTTCCATTGCCATATCGGACATACGGAAGACCTCTTTTTTCAGCTGACCGATCGCGACCGCAGGCGTTGCCAAGAAACGCTTGTCCATATACACGAAATCGAACGCTTCCCTTTCTTTTTCCGACTTCTTATCCGGTACCATTTTCGTCGCAAGGAATACAAGGCACTTTGCAAACGGTAAGAACAAGAGCGTACAAGTTACGTTGAAAATCGTATGGAACATTGCAATTTGCGTACTCGGTGCGGCAAACCATTTTTCTAAGGTTACAGCACTGAACGAAGGCCAGCACAACAGCAATACCGTGAAAATTACAGAACCGATTACGTTGAAAAGCAAGTGAATGATACTTGCCCGTCTTGCATTTACCGAAGTACCGATAGACGAGATAAGCGCGGTTACGCAAGTACCGATATTCGAACCGAGAATAACGAACAACGCCGCGTTTCCGCCACCGCCTATTATCAAGCCCGCGCTTGCCATCGAAATAACGATGGTCGTTACCGCACTCGACGATTGAATAATCGCCGTTAAGCCCAAGCCAACAAAGAGCAATAATATCGGATTATTAACAGCGGCAAGGAAATCGGTTACCGCTTTTTCTTCCTTTAAAAACGCCATAGGATCGGACATCAAGCCAAGCCCTACAAATACCAAGCCCAAGCCGGCAAGTGCAAGTCCTATACTTTTAATTCGATCCTTTTTCGCAAAAAGCTCGATAAACACGCCCACAAACAGCATTGCCATGAACACAAGGTCGACATCAAACGCTTGCAACGCCGCGATCTGCGCCGTAATCGTCGTACCAATGTTCGCACCCATGATAATTGCCGCCGCCTGATACAGCGTCATAATACCCGCGTTTACAAACCCGATAACCATAACCGTGGTAATGGACGAGCTTTGCACGACCGCCGTCGTAACCATACCCATACCCACGTTGACCATTCGTTTATCCGAGGTCTTATTGAACAGCTTTTTCAAGCCGTTCCCCGCGATCTTTTCCATGTTATCGCTTAAAACCTTAAAGCCGAGCAAAAACGCCCCGCAGCCTGCTAAAATCGTAACCACGATTTCTAAAATACTCATTTTTTGTTTTCTCCTTCGTACCTTCTTTTTTGCCCCACCGCGCAGCCCCTGCCCCGCGGTTCTTTTTGTCTTTTTTTCCTACTCTCCGCCCGTTTTGCTCATTTCCCCACCTTTTTTGAGCGGTTTTTTGAAAAACGAGCAATTTAACCGAGCAAATCTATTATATACTACTTTTATTAAAAAGTCATCTATATGAACGTAATTTTTTTCTGAAAAAAGAAAAAATATCGATTAAACGCAAATTTATCGATATTTCTTATCTATTTTATATCAACGTAAGCCCTCGCCCACTAAAACGGGCGTTGCTTTCCTGCCGTTTATAACGAGATAGCAATAGCTTCCGCCACGACCGAGCTCGTATTTGAGCGTGCCGGGGTTAATCAAGGTTACCCCGTCTATCTCCGTTATGCGTGCCTCGTGCGTGTGTCCATAAAGCGCGATATCCGCCCCGCGCGATTTTGCCGCCAAAGCGAGCTCTTGTAAATGCGATTTCACCCGGTATTTATGCCCGTGGCAATAGAATATCCGCACGCCCTCAATATCGAGAAGTCCATCGGCTGGAAGCGAAGAAAAGAAATCGCAATTTCCCGCGCAAAGATAGACCTTATCGGGATATTCGCGAAAGAGTTCCCTCGTATCGCCCGCCCCGTCGCCAAGGTGAATAAAATAATCGTTTTCGGCGATAAGGGGACGGAGTTTTTCTATTGTTTTGCCGTTTCCGTGCGAATCGGAAACGATGATGAGCTTTTTCATAATTTAATCCTTCCAAATCTCGCGAAGCTTTTGCAAGGCGCGGAAACGGTGGGAAACGGCGTTCTTTTCCTCTGCCGTCGCCAACCCAAACGACTTATTTAAATCGTCGCTTTTGAAAATGCAATCGTAGCCGAAGCCGTTATCCCCCTGTTCTTCGGTTAATATTACGCCGTGCGTCTGCCCCTCGGCGGTCAATTCTTTCCCGTCGGGGAATACGAGCGCGACCGCGCTATTAAAATACGCCGTTCTGTCCGTTTTATTTTCCAAGTTTTTTAAAAGCAGGTCGCGGTTAGCCTTGTCGTCGCCGTGCCGACCGCAATAACGCGCGCTGTATATATTCGGCGCACCGTTCAAAGCGTTTACGCAAAGCCCGCTGTCGTCCGCAAGCGCGATACAGTGCAACGCTTTCGACGCGGCGCGCGCCTTGATGAGCGCGTTCTCAACGAAGCTTTCGCCCGTTTCCTCTACCTCTTCGCTAAAACCCATTTGTTTTTGTGAAACGACTTCGTATTCGGTAAAAATTTCCGCTATTTCCTGTAATTTATGCGCGTTGCCTGTCGCCACGACAAGTTTGGTTTTTTTCATAATTTTATCCTTTCGTTTTCTTACATTATAACATATTCTTAAAAAAACGGAAAGCCTTTTAACGGGCTTTCCGTGAAAATTTATTTTATACGCACTCGGAAAGAATTGAGTACGGCAAGCAGCATGACGCCCACGTCGGCAAAAACCGCAAGTCCCAACGGCAAAACGCCGATTGCGCCCAGCACCATAAACGCCGATTTCATTGCGATGGAAAACACGATATTCTGCATTACGACGGTCCGCGTTTTCCGCGCCGTCTTCACGGCGTTTGGCAAAGCTTTGAGGTTGTCGGATACCAGCACCAAATCAGACGCTTCCACCGCCGCCGCACTGCCGAGTTTACCCATAGACGCCGCGCAATCCGCCGTCGCCATGACGGGTGCGTCGTTGATTCCGTCGCCTATATACAGTAACCCGTTTTCCTTTTTCAATTCCTCTGCTTTTTTTAATTTTTCATCGGGCAAAAGCTTTGCATGTACTTCCGCTATACCGACCTCGCTCGCAATCGCATTTGCCCGCTCGGCGTTGTCGCCCGTCAGCATTACCGTCCGCTTAAAGCCAAGCGTTTTCAGTTCAAACACCGTTTCTTTCGCTTCCGCGCGGAGTTTATCCCCAACGGCGGCTGCGCCTAAATACACTCCGTTTTTTGCCACGAACACAAGCGTGTACGGAGAGAAAATTTCCGCATATGCAACGCCGTATTCCCTTAAAAGCTCAGCGTTGCCGACGAGTATTTTGTCGCCGTTGATTTCCGCGCTTAAACCGCGCCCCGCTTGTTCCGCTGTATTCACCGCTTTATAGGGCGTTTTGATTTTGGCAAACGCCTTAGCAATCGGGTGTGCCGAAGATTTCTCTACTGCCGCGGCGATAGCAAGCAATTCGTTTTCATCGTCTGCGTAAACCTCGCAGACCGTGAAATCCCCTTCCGTCAGCGTGCCCGTTTTATCAAACGCAGCCGCCGTAACTTTGGCGAGCGCATCAAGATAAGTCGCACCCTTAACGAGTACGCCCTGTTTCGCGCACGCGCCGATTCCCGAAAAATAAGTAAGCGGTACGGAAATAATCAAAGCGCACGGGCATGACACCACCAAAAAGGTGAGTGCGGAATGTACCCAACGGGAGAAATCCTTAAACACGAACGCGCCGTCCGTTATCAAGCCGTGTATCGGCGGAAGGACAAACGCCAACGCGAGTGCGAGAATACACACGATAGGCGTATACCATCTTGCAAATTTCGTGATAAATTTTTCGGGCGCGGCTTTGCTTGACGAAGCGTTTTCCACGAGTTCTAAAATCCGCTTTACCGCGCTGTCCTGATAAGCGTGCGTAGCGCGCATCGTAAACGCCGAGCCTGCATTGATACAGCCTGAAAGTAGTTTTCCGCCTGTTTTCACTAAGGAAAGCTCCGCTTCGCCCGTCAGCGATTTCGTGTCCAACCTCGCTTCACGGTCAATGAGCACGCCGTCTACGGGTACCTTCTCCCCCGCTTTCACAAACAAGATATCTCCCACTGCGATTTCTTCGGGCGGGACTTCTTTTTGTTCTCTGCCTTTAAAAACGATCGCTCGCTCGCTTTTTAAATCCATCAGCGAGGTTACGCTCTCTCGCGAGGAATCGACCGCAATCGCTTGCAAGGTTTCGCCAATTTGATACAAAAGCATTACGAGTACACTTTCACTAAATTCTCCGAGAAACATTGCGCCAATCGAAGCAACTGTCATCAAAAAATTCTCGTCAAATATTTTGCCTTTTGCGATATTTTTTGCTGTGGCAAGCAATACGGGATACCCAACGGAAAAGTACGCAATTGCATAACAGACATAAGTAAATATTTGCGCAAGTGTGCCGACGCACAATTTTTCCAACAACACGCCCGCAAGAAAAAACACCGCCGAAGCACTGATAATCAACCACTGCCAAAACCGATTTTTGCTTGTTTCGCTCTTCACTTTTGATTGAGGTCTATCTTCGCCGTTTTCCACTACGCGCACGTCTTCAAAATGATTTGCCTCGTAGAGTATCTTTGCAAACGTTTCTTCCCCGTCGTATTCGACGGTCAGCTTTTGCGTAACGAACGCAAGCGAAGCCTCGCTTACTCCTTCTATCTTGCGAATAATTTCTTCCAGCTCCGCCGCGCACCCCGCGCAATCAAACCCCTGTAATTGAATGACCTTTCGCATATATTTAATCCTCTACGCACTGTAAATGCTTCACGCCCGTTTCAACGATTTCGCGTATATGTTCGTCGGCAATGGAATATTCCACGAACTTTCCCACCCGCTTTGCTTTAACGATACCGTTATCGCGGAGCACTCGCAGCTGATGACTGACTCCGCTTTGCGTACCGCCCGCCACTTCGGTGAGGTGATACACGCACATATCGCCTTGCAACAGCGCGTAAACGAGCCGAAACCGCCCCGTATCGGAAAGTAAATAAAAAATCTTGCAAATTTTTTCGGTATCTTTTGGGGACAGAATCCCCTCTTTCGCGCGTTGAACCGCCAGCTCGTGTTCTTTCTCGTGGTCGCAAAATCTATTTTTCAGCATAATTTTCTCCTTGCTTTTATAATATATTCCGTAGTATTCCTTGATTTGCCATGGCATACTTCAATTTGCTTTTGATAAATCAAAAATCTTTGTTCTTGTTTTTATATATGAACAATTATTCATATGTTCATATTTTCATATATTATAGCATAAAGAAAAGGGGAGTGTCAAGGAATTTTGAAAGGTATTTTTAAATTCTCGATAAAACGAAAAGTGCATAGGAGCTATATTGCATGTTTTACAAAAGTTGTTCTTCCTATTTCGTTAAAAAATAAAAAAGAGGGTTTTTATTGAAAAACGCTCTTTCTTATTTTTATACTTCGAAGCGGGAAACGAAACGCTCTGCGTTTATATACGATAATTTCCCCGCTGATTTTAGAATAAGCTCTTTCGCTACAAGACATTGCCGCGTCAGATTTTTCGTTCTGTTTTTCTCTGTGTTTCCGTACTTCATATCCCCGACGATAGGACAGCCGATATGCGCAAGGTGTGCTCGGATTTGGTGCGTTTTGCCCGTATGCAAAATCACTTCCGTTCTCGTCGTTTCTCCGTTACTTTCTAATACTTTGTATTCGGTAACGATTTTTTCCGCACCCGCTGTTTCTCTATCGTAAATTCTTACAAGCGAATTCTTTTCGTCCTTTTTTAAATAGGCTGTCAGTACGGCGTTTGGATTTGAAAAAGTGCCAAAACACAAAGCGTGGTAACGCTTTTCCACGCGTTTTTCCTTAAACGCCAAAAGCAGTTCGTTTTCCGTTTCCCCGTTCAATGCAAATACCATAAGTCCGCGCGTGTTTCTATCCAACCTATGGATAAACGCACACCTGCCATCCGTTCTTCGGTACAGCTCCGCAAAGACTGCTTCGGAATTTACTCCGCTTTCCTTATCGACGATACAAAAATTCTCGTCCTCATAAACGGTATAAAAAGCGGGCTTTTCCTCTTGGGCTTTCGTTAGATAATACCGTACGGTATCTCCCTGCCGTAAGGGCATATCCGCGTTTATCTTTTTCCCGTTCACTTTTATTTCTTTGTTTTTTAACAGCCAAGTCCAGTAAAAGGAAGCTTGCGCGTAATTGTTTTCGGTAAACTCCTTTAAGGATTGCGCCTTATCACAAATCAATTCTAACACTTTAATACCTCTATACCATTATAAAGCCTTTATCGTAAAAAAGCAAACGATTTCACGCAAAAACGCCTCCGAAAGGAGGCGTTCGGTTTATAAATTCTCTTTGGCGATTGCATACGCGCCGTATACGCCCGCCCGATTGCCCAGCTTCGCGCCGACAATCTTTAACGGTACGATATCCATAGCGATATAGGTTCTTTCGTCAACCGCTTTTCTGAGCGGTTCAAACAGCATTTCGCCCTCGTTCGAGATTCCCCCGCCGATAACGATTGCCTCGGGGCGCAAAATATTAACGAAGTCGGCGATCCCCTCGGAGAGATATCCCACGAATTGCTGAATAACTTTCTTTGCGGTTTCGTCGCCTTGGCGCGCCGCCTCGAACGCCGTTCTTCCGCTTACGTTTTCTATTCTGCCCTCAGCAACCTGCCACATCGTGCTTTGCAAATTTTCCGCCATCGCAAGGCGGGTTTGACGGATAAGCGCCGTCGTGGACGCGTATTTTTCATAACATCCGCGCCGTCCGCAAGCACAGGGCAAACCGCCCTCGCGAATGGTAATATGCCCAAGCTCTGCGCCTGCACTGTGAAATCCCTCTATGAGTTTCCCGTCGAACACGATACCGCCGCCCACGCCCGTACCGATGGTAAGCAAAATACTGCTTTGGTACTGCGCCGTCGCGCCGAATTTCGCTTCGCCGAGCGCCGCCACGTTTGCGTCGTTCGCTACGTATACGGGTCTTTTCGTCAAGCGGGAAAGCGTTTCGGAAAAAGGCACGTCGTTCCAGTCAAAATTACTCCAACGCATAACGACTCCGCGACGACTGTCCACTACGCCGGGAGAGCCTACGCCGATAGACAGCACTTCGTCAAGCGACACTCCGCCCTTTTTCGCCACCGTTTCGGCAAGCGTGGCAAGCTTTTGCATCGTGCCGTCAAAGCCGTCCGCAGAGCAGGTTTTTACCTTTTCTTCGCAAAGCAATTCCCCATCCTCGGAAAAGAGCGCGGCTTTCGCGCTCATTCCGCCGAGGTCGATACCTACGATGTATTTCTTCATTATCTCTGTACACGTCCGCTCGCGTCGCCGCCCGCAAGGTTTTGCACTTCCGCAAGCGATACCATATTATAATCGCCCTCTACCGAGTGCTTCAAGCAGCTTGCCGCTACCGCAAATTCAATCGCGCTTTGCGCGTCGTAACCGTTTACGAGCGAGTAAATCAAACCGCCGCCGAAGCTGTCGCCGCCGCCTACGCGGTCAACGATGTGCATAGAGTATTTCTTGGAGAACACCGCTTCGCCGTTCGTGTAAAGCATACCCGACCAGTCGTTGTCGTTTGCGCTCTTGCTTTCGCGGAGCGTGATAGCAACGCCCTTGAAATCGAAACGCTCGGTCAGCTTTTTCGCTACGGAGATATAGCCGTTTCTATCCAGTTTACCACCGTAAATATCGGTGTTGTCCGCTTCGATACCGAATACGTCCTTCGCGTCCTCTTCGTTTGCGATACAGTAGTCGATATATTTGCAAAGCGTGGACATTACCTGTCCTGCTTTTTCTTTACTCCAAAGCTTTTTACGGTAGTTCAAGTCGCAGGAAATCGTGATATTTCTTGCCTTTGCCGCCTTACAAGCCTCTTCGCAGATTGCCGCAACCTCGTCGGACAAAGCGGGCGTGATACCCGTGAAATGGAACCATTCCACGCCGTCGAAAATTTTATCCCAGTCGAAATCCGCTTTCTTTGCCATCGCAATCGAGCTGTACGCACGGTCGTAAACGACTTTCGAGGGGCGTTGGCTTGCGCCCTTTTCGCAATAGTAGATACCTACTCTGTCGCCGCCGCGAACGATTTTCGTCGTGTCTACGCCGAATTTGCGCAAGGAATTTACCGCCGCCTGACCGATTTCGTGGCTAGGAAGCTTGGATACGAACGCTACGTCCATACCGTAGTTTGCAAGCGAAACCGCAACGTTTGCTTCCGCACCGCCGAAGGTCGCCTGATATTTCTCGCTCTGTACGAAGCGAAGATAGCCCTCGGGGGCAAGTCTTAACATCAATTCGCCGAAAGTAACAATCTTTTTCATTTTCTATTTTCTCCTTGATTTTTTCCGTTTTTATGAACGCAACACCGTATTACGGCGTTTATTATTTATTCTCCATTTTTGCAAGGGCGTCTTTTACGTAGAACGAACCGCCGACCGCCGCAATTTTCTCCCATGCGAGGTACTCGTCGAGGTTGGTAGCGTCTACACCGCCCGTGGGGATAAATTTGATTTGGGGGAAAGGTCCTGCCAACGCTTTCATCGCTTTCAATCCGCCGTATACGTTTGCGGGGAAGAATTTGACCGTCGTGATTCCCAGCTCCAACGCCTGCATAATTTCCGTGGGCGTTACGCAGCCGGGGTAGTAGGGAATATTATTCTTATTACAAATTTCCGCAACCGCAACCGAAAGCCCCGGGGATACGATGAATTTCGCGCCTGCCGCAAGTGCCTTTTCGCACTGCTCGGCGTTGATGACCGTACCTGCGCCGATATTCATATCGGGGTAATTTTTGACTGCGTATGCAATCGCTTCCGCCGCGCAAGCGGTGCGGAAGGTGATTTCCGCGCAGTTGATGCCGTCGTTTTTGAGCGCCGTTAAAATTTTATCCGTTTCGGACATTTCCTTGATAACGACTACGGGTATTTTTCTATCCATTTTTTCTTTCTCCTTTTATGGTTTAAATCTTCCGAATACTTCGTTCACTTTGGCAAAGCTTGCGAAAGTACCTTGATAACGCTTTATAATTTTCATCATTTCGCCGATTTGCTTTTTACGGATAATGCAAACCAACATATATTTATCGGTATGCGAATACATACCCAGCACCTTGATTTCCGTCACGCCGTGCTTCAATTTTTCAATGAGTTCTGCCGACAGTTCCTCGGGCTTATCCGTTACAATCTCGAATTTATAGCCGTTTTTGATACCCGATAATACGTAGTCCACCACAACGTTCGCGATAAACAGGTTCAAAAGGGTACAAATCACGGGCGTAATTTTCATTCCGTATACGAAAAACGCAATAAACACGACGCTCGCGTCCATTAAAAAGGATACGTAGGCAATATTCGTTGCGGGCTTCGCCTTTTTAATCAAAGCCGAAATGGCGTAAGTACCCCCGCTCGCCCCGAACCGACGGAGCATAAACGAAAACCCGATACCCGAAATAACGCCCGTTGCGATACAGGCAAACACGATTTCGAAATCCGCGCCGTTATTTTTGAGGGAATACGGTTTCCAACCGATCGTTTCAAACAGTACTGCACTCAATGACTGCACCGACATATACAAAATCAGGATAAAGCCTAATCTGCGGTTGACGAAAATACTGACGAGCACGAAAATAGGAATATTGAACGCAAGCATCAGCACCGCCCAAGACAAGCTTTCGCCGATGAAATTCCCTGCGAAATGGTAGGTAATAGTTGCCAAACCGCCTACGCCCCCGGGGGCAAAGCCGTTGCTGTTCTGAAAGAAATAATACGCAAAACCGACGATAAATCCCGCCAAAATCGCCCACAGGATATCCCCCGTCGTTTGCTTTATTCTACCGCTCATTCCCGAACGCTCCTTTTATACTCCTAAATATTTGATAGCGTTATGATAGCAGATATCCTGCACCACTTTTCCAACGAGCTTTTCGTCCGCCGTCATTTCGCCGTTCTCCATCATCTTGCCGAAGTAATTACACAAAATTCTTCTGAAATAGTGATGACGGGGATAGGACAAAAGCGAACGGCTGTCCGTCAGCATACCCACGAACGCGCCGATATGGCCCGTTGCCGTGAGGTCTTCGAGGTGCTTTTCCATTCCCACCTTGTTATCCAAGAACCACCAAGCGGGTCCGTACTGAATCTTGCCCCTTGCTTCGTCGCTTTGGAAGCAGCCTATCAAGGTCATAATTTCCGCGTTCATTTTCGGATTGAGGTTGAACACGATGGTCTTGGGCAGGCTGTTTTCACTGTTCAAACGGTCGAACAGACGGGACATATATTTAATGGAGTTATCTTCCGCGATACTGTCAAAGCCCGTATCCAAGCCTAATACCGAAAGCATTTGCGCGTTGTTGTTACGCATTGCGCCCACGTGCAATTCGGTAGCGATATTGTATTTTGCGTACAGCTTGAACAGGAAATAAGTAAGGTATCCCTTGAAAATTTCGCTTTCCGCTTCGGTAACGCTTTCGCCCTTTCTGCGCTTTGCGAATACCTTTTCCGCTTCCGCTTTTTCGCTTACGGGATACACGCTTTGAAGCGCAACGTCCGCCGCCGTCGTGCCGACCTTAATAAACGCCTGCAAGCGCGCTTCGATTTTTTCTTCTAACGCCGACAGGTCGCAAACCTCGCCGAGCTTTTCTACGAATTCGTTGTATTTCTCCGCTTCGATATTCATAATTTTATCCGCGCGGAATGCGGGGATAACCTTGAATTTATACCCCTTTGCCGCGATTGCGGGGAAGGTGGTAAGGTCGTCAAAAATTTCGTTCGTGGTGAACAGGTGGGTAACGTTCGATTGCTCGATAAGCTTTTGCGGGGTGATACCGTTAAGCTTTATGTAGTCGTTACACCAGTCCCAAATGAGTTCGGCGTTGTCCTCGTTGATTTCGATTTCGCAATTGAAAAATTCTTTCAGTTCTACCTGCGACCAGTGGTACAAGGGGTTGCCGAACGCCGTGCCGAGCACGCGGCAATAGGTAAGGAATTTTTCCTTATTGCTCGTGGATTTGCCCGTGATGTATTCTTCGTTCACGCCGTAGTTACGCATCAAGCGCCACTTGTAGTGGTCGCCCGCAAGCCAAATTTCGAAAACGTCGTTAAACGGTTTGTTTTCTAAAATCTGCTTTTCGGGGAGATGGCAGTGGTAATCGAAGATAGGCATATCTTTTGCATACCCGAAATACAGCTTCTCCGCCGTTTTATTCGTCAATAGAAAATTATCTTTAATATAGCTCATTTTAACTCTCCTTACGTTCATTATACAACATTCGAATGGCTTTGTCAACGGCTGTATTTTACTTTTTTACACAAGTTTTGGAAAAAAGGCAAAATACGCAATCTAATAAGCACAAATATAAATATCAGGCGACGGGCGCGGTCAAAGAGAAAAAACTTTTAGAGGAAAATAATAAACAAACGTAACCGTTTCTCGCCCGTCCGCCCAATCTTATAGGCTTTCGCCTTATAAGCCTTTTAAAGCGTGACGCCCGTTTTATAGAACGCGATTTCTCTGACGTCCTCGCTCTTACAAATATACTCGCCGTTCGCCGTTTTCAAAATCAACGCAAACAGCCCCTCTTCGTCCATAGAGTACGCGTTAAAGTCTATCCAGTTGGATTTATGCGCAGAAATATTGTCGTTCGTACCGATTTTCATAGTCGGCACAAAAGTACTGAACGGCGTGCCTCTGCCCGTGGTAAAGAGCACGATTTGACAGCCGCTTGCCGCCAAAGCCGTCGCCGCGATAAGGTCGTTCCCGGGTGCGTTGAGCGCGGACACGCCCTTTTCTTTTACAAGCTCGCCGTAGTCTAAAACGTCTACGATTTCGCTCGTACCCGCCTTTTCGATACAGCCCAAGGACTTCTCTTCCAAAGTGGTGATACCGCCCTTTTTGTTACCGGGGCTGGGGTTCTCGTATACGGGGAAGCCTTGCTTGGTGTAATACGCCTTGAAATCCACAATCATTTTTTTGTATCTTTCAAAGACTTCCTGCGTTTTGCATTTGTTCATTAAAATTTGTTCCGCGCCGAACATTTCAGGCACTTCCGTCAAAATCGCGCTGCCGCCTGCGCCTACGACCTTGTCGGAAATTCTACCCACGAGCGGGTTCGCGGTCAAACCGGAATAGCCGTCGCTTCCCCCACATTTCAAGCCGATACACAGCTCGGATAAATCCACTTCTTCGCGCTTTAAATCTTTTGCTTTTTCTGCAAATTCTTGCAAAATCGCCATACCGTACGCGTGCTCGTCCTCGACGTCTTGGCAGTTAAAGTACGCGATATTATCGCGGTTAAACGGCGCGAGGTATTCCTTGATACCGTCCATACCGTTATTTTCACAGCCGAGCCCTACGAACAGCACGAAGCTGGCGTTGGGGTTAAGCGCGATAGCGCAAAGTAATTTTTTAATGTTTTCGTTATCCTCGCCAAGCTGCGAGCAACCGAATTGATGGGTGAGCGCGAAAATGCCGTCGATACTGCCCTTAACGAATTTCTGCGCGTCCTTTGCCAAGCGCATACAAGCGTTGTTGACGCAGCCCACCGTGGGAATGATATAAATTTCGTTGCGAATACCCGCTCTGCCCTGCTTGCGCTTAAAGCCTTGGAAGGTACGTTTGCTCTTTGCAGGTACTTGCGCATTGAACGAGTAGCTGTATTCTACGCTTTCGTCCAAATGCGATTTGACGTTGTGGGTATGTACCCATTCGCCCTGCTTAATATCCGCCGTGGCTCTGCCGATAATTTCGCCGTATTTAATAATATACTCGCCCTTATCAATATCTTTGCGGGCGTATTTATGCCCTGCGGGAATACTCTCCGTCCCGTCAAGGCATACCGCCACGTTGTCTTTTTCGTTGATGATTACGTTTTTCATAACGCTTTACTCCTCGGGTTGAAAATATAAGTCCGTACCGATAAATCCCACTTGATTGAAATCCTCGGGATTTTTGCGGATAATATAGTCGATATAACTCTCGATCATGCGCGCCGAAAGGATATACCCCGTCGCCGTCATATGCCCGAGAATAAACTTCTTTTTAAATTCCTCGTTATATTCGGGTGCATAAGTGAACAAGTCGATAAGATAGGTGCGGTCGAAGAATTTAGTCAAGTCGTCAAGCAAATCGCGGTGCGCCTTTCTCTTTTCGTCCTTTTCGTCGCCGTAGCTGGGGATACTGACCAAGAATATCTTGGCGCGGGGCTGCATTTTTTTGATGCGCTGAATGATTTGCGCGTAATAGCCCGCAAAGGTTTCCTTGTTTTTCGTGTAATCGTCTTTACAAATATCGGCAACCGAACCAAGCTCTTGCCCGTGGTTCACGTCGTTTACGCCGAGCGCAATGATATACGCTTGCGCCGCCTTGGCTCTATCCCACCAGCCTTGCCCTTCTGCAAAGCCGTTCATATATTCTTTTGCCGTCATACCGCCGCGGGAGAAATTATACACCTTGCTTCCGCAGCTTCTGCCGATATATTGCCCCCACGAATAGTCGTAAAAATCGTGGTAGCCTTTCGTACCGTCCGCCTTTACCGATTCAAATTCGCCCGAGGAAAGACTGTCGCCTATGCAAGCGATCGTGCGGAAGATTCCGCAAAAGCCCCCGTCCGTTACGATACGGTCAAGCGGTTTTTCGTTTTCGACCACGCTGATATATTCGTAAATATTCATACTTTACTCCTTTTAAATCAAACAAATACCCTTTTTAATTTTCTCGACGTTTTCCAAAACCGCGTCGTAAAAGCCCGCGTACTTGGTAAGGTCTTCGCCCCAAACCTCTTCGTCCGACATAAACCCGCCAAGCGATTTCTTCGCTGCGAAATATTCAAGGTACGGCAGATCGTCTTTCAGCTCGATTTCACGCTTCGAAAGTTTTACCGTATACTTATCCCCGTTCTTTTCCACTGCGGAATAGAGTGCCATAAGATACGAAAAGCCTACCGTCAAACGGGGCGCGATTTTGCCGTGCGCGTTATAATAATCTTTAAAGCTGGGCAATACTCTTGCGCGCCATTTGGAAATGGAGTTGAGCGAGATACTTACCAACTGATGATTCAAATACGGGTTCAGGAAACGGCTCTTAATGCTTTCCGCAAATACGGTCGTTGCCGCAAGGTCAGCGGACACGAACGGATTGATTTCTTCCGTGAGCGTGTTCTCTACGAACGCGGACAGTTTTTCGTCTTTCATACAGTCGTATACCGTTTCCGCACCGAGGATAAGTCCTGCGGGTACGAGGTTGGTATGGCTGCCGTTCAAAACGCGTACCTTTCTCTTCTTATAATAGCCGATGTCGTTCGTCAATACGACCTCGATATTATGCACGCCCTCTTTGATATACTCGGCGATATTCCCTTTCTTTTCAACCGCCCAAAGTCCGAACGGCTCGCCGACGGATACCAGCTCGTCCTTTTCGCCGATGAGCTCTTCCAAATGGTTCTTCGTTTGCTCGTCGCGGGGATAGCCGGATACGATACGGTCTACGAGGGTATTGCAATAGCAGTTGTGTTCGTCGTTCCATTTCTTGAACGCTTCGGGGAGCGACCAAAGTGCGATATATTTATCCACGCACTTTTTCAGCTCGTCCGCGTTGTTGTCGATGAGTTCGACGGGCATCAAATACACGCCGTCCAAGCCTGCGTTGAAGCGTTCGTATAAGAACTTCGTCAGCTTTGCGGGATAGGTGATATTCTCAAAGCCGTCCATTTCGTCCTCGCCGTTATAGCAAATACCCGCTTCCGTCGTATTGGAAACGATAATTTTAAGTTCGGGGTCTTTTGCGAGCGCGTAATAGCTTTCACTGTCAATAAACGGGTCGATTGCCGCTTTTACACTGTCGATTGCATACACGTTTTCGACGTCCTTATTATCCTCTACGCCGCGTAAAACGATATGATATTTATTGTTCTGTTTTTGGAAGCGTTCCAGCGTACCGAAAGTAATGGGTTTTACGATATGCACCGCATATTCCCCCGCCCTTTCCTTGTTGAGCGCGTCGAAATACGCGTCCACGAACGTACGCAAAAAGTTGCCTTCTCCATATTGTAAAATCTTGATCATCGGAAAATATCCTCCTAATTAAATTATGACTTTATTATACAGCAATTTTACTTGACATTCAATACAAAAAATGATAATATTTTATTAAATTACATATATATTTAAATTAAGGACAAATTATGGCGTTTATTGAGATTGAAAGATCGATACGGGAAAACGAATGGTCGATGCAGGATTTACACACCCACCCGCACTATGAAATTTACTTTTTAAAAAGCGGAACGCGCTCGTTCTTTCTTTCGAACGCGCTGTTTTGCTTGGAAGCGCCGATCGTAATCGTCATTCCCCCGCACACCTTGCATAAAACGGAAGGCGGGGCTTTCGAACGGTATAATATCAACGTGTCGCCCAACTACCTCGACGAATTTCAAGCCGAGGTATTAAACGGGAAGTCGCTCCAAATTATCAAACCGACGGCAAAGGAAATGGACGAGCTATTAAATATCCTCGACGAAATGAACGAGGAACGCAAAAAAAAGCACGGCGACTGTATCGTGAAAGGCTTGTTCGCTTACGAAATTTACACGCTGAATAAATTGCAGAGCGAAAAACGCCCGAAGGTAACGACGAAAAACAGTATTCCTCCGCTCGTTTTAAAAATTATCGACTACCTCAACGAGCACTACGCGGAAAAGCAAACGCTCGACGAGATTGCCGAGCATTTCTTCATTTCCAAGGGCGCGCTGATGTATACCTTTAAAAAGCATATGGACTGTTCTTTGATAGACTTTCTTATCTCCCTGCGCATTTCCAAAGCGAAAGAGCTTCTTATCAATACGAAAAAAAGCGTAGAAGAAATTTCCGAGCTGTGCGGATTTTCCTCGGCAAACTATTTCGGATTGATATTCAAGCGCAAGGAAATGCTCGCTCCCATTCAATACCGAAAACACCAAACGAACAAACAATGAGAAAAGCGCGCCGACAGGCGCGCTTTTACATTTACTTTTTAATGAACTCCAAAATAGGCGTTACGTCTTCCAACGAATGCGGGTGATGCTTACAATCGGGCTTTACGATAGAGGTAATTTCAATACCGTTTTGCTTGCAATAGTTAATCAAGATTTCCGAGTTACGGTCAAAAGGTACGACCTCGTCCGCCCCGCCTGCCACAACCAGCAAAGGAATATGCAGCGAGAAAAATTCAGGCAGATTGTCGATAGGATTGCCCTTAAAGGTTTTGAGCGTATCATCGTTGAGCCCGTATTCTTCAAACACCTGTTCCGTGAGCGGACGGTTGCCCTCTTTCCCGTTACAGGGCCAAGTTTTCATATCCAACACAGGCGCGTCGAGATAAACTTTCTCCACGTATTCGGGATAGAACAGCGCGAAATTGAACGCGTACAAGCCGCCGCGGCTGAACCCGAACAGGTAACATTTTTCGTCCAAATCAAATTCCTTGATAATGAAATGATAAAATTTGCGCATCAAACGGACGGCGTTATAGCTTCCGTATTTATCGCTTATCTTATAATACACACGAGTGTAGCCCTCTTTTAAAAGTGCGACTTCCGCTTGATCGAACGCGTATAAAAACTCCGTTTTCCAAATCCACTTCCCGTTGGGATTTTCAGGACGGATAACCGTCGCTTCGTAGCCGTTGAACTGTAAAGTATACGTCTTTTCCATTTTCATTTACTCCATATATTTTTTAATTTCTTGATAAAGCATTTCCGCGTACAAGGCGTGCCCCGCGGTGTTGGGGTGCAAGCCGTCAAGAATATGCTTTTTTCTGCCCTCTTCGGTTTTGGGATCGATGGGAACGGCATACCCGTCGATAACCGTTAAGCCAAATTCTTTCGCGCGGTATTCAATCGCGTTACGGTAATCTTCCAGCGTGCGTCCCGCTTGATTTGCGTCATCCCTCCTCCGACGGATAGGCTTTACAACGAATACCTTTGCATTTGCGCGTTCTCGTTTTAAAAAATCGTATAACAAGTATAACGCGCCGTAAAAGGTATCTTCCGTTCTATCTTCTATTTTGCCGAGCGGTACGTCCGTGCCGTAGTCGTTCGTGCCTGCCGCCAAAACGATAATATCGCCGCTTTCCATATTTTTCGCCGTTTTTACAATCGCTTGTTCGGGGCAAACGGTAGTTGCACTGCTAATAGAAACGCCGTTCACGCCGTAATTTATCAACTCGTCACAACCAAGCTTTTGTTGTAACCCCTCGGCAAAGTTAGGGCTTGCAACACTAAAAGGAGCTTCCTGCCCCTCTGCCGTATATGTGCCTTTCGTGATAGAATCGCCTATCGTTACTAATCTCATCGTTTACTCTCCTTATAAGGAATTCATTGCCTCGTTGATAGCGGGCCATACGATATCCTCGCACCACCAGTGTCCCTTGGGCGTTTCGTACAGCTTACAATTTTCTTCCGCA
>JAZNDR010000023.1:0-57830 GCA_045588185.1 Candidatus Scatosoma sp.
AAACCGTGTTGTAGAAAAGTGATAATTTGACGAAAATTGCGGGTGCGACCCGCAACGGAGCCTTTCTATCTTTCCGCGAGGCTTAGGATAAACGGTATCGTTCCCAACGAGGGGTCAAGGGGCATTCACCCTTGCGGATTGCGGAGGACGAGCTGCCCGTAAAGAAAGGCATTGATAATGCCTTTTAGGGGCGAGAAGAGTGAGCGCATATGCAAAGCGCGAACGGTGACCGAGGGCAATGTTCACATTGCATTGCCCGAGAAGAGCCTTTGCGCCTCGACGGCAGTCGCCGTCCGCGAGGACGGAACATAGCCCCCCTTAAAGCAAAACGCAGTTTTGCGCTAATACGCAAGCAAAGCTTGCGTTGACCGCTCCGCGGTGGCAAATCAAAGATTTGCTATTTAGGGCTACTCTCGCGGGAGCGATTTTACTTTACTCTTCGTCTTTCTTCTCGCGTACTACTATTTTTATAGGCGTGCCCGAGAAATCGTACGCACGGCGAATGGTGTTCTCTAAATACCGCTCGTAAGAGAAGTGCAAAAGCCGTTCGTCGTTGACAAATAACGCAAAGGTCGGCGGGCATACGCCTACCTGCGAGGAGAAGAATACCCGCATTCTTCTGCCCAAATACGAAGGCGGTTCTTGTAAACGAATCGCGTCGCCGATTAAATCGTTCAGCGCACCCGTCGGTACGCGGTAGCTTGCGTGTGCGTACGCTTCTTCCGCCGCCGTTAATAATTTCTCCACGCGCTGACCTGTCTTTGCGGAAATATAAATGGATTTGAAATAGTCCATAAATTTGAGGTCTTCTTTTAATTGCGCCTCGAATTTATTGACCGTGTGCGTGTCCTTTTCCACAATATCCCATTTATTCATAACGATTACGGACGGCTTGCCCTGCTCGTGTACGTAACCGATAATTTTAACGTCCTGTTCAGTCAATCCCTCCGCACTGTCTACGACGAGTAAGCATACGTCGCTTCTTCTCACCGCGTCGAACGCGCGCATATTACTGTAATATTCCACGTCGTCGTCCACGTTCTTTTTCTTGCGGATACCTGCCGTATCGATAATCGTGTACGCCTTATCCCCGCGATAAAACAGCGTGTCTATCGCGTCGCGGGTCGTCCCCGCCATCGGCGTTACGATGCTTCTTTCACTGCCTAAAATTTTATTGACCAAGCTCGATTTCCCCGCGTTCGGTTTTCCTACCACCGCGATTTTGAGCGAAGGCACGGGCTCGATCGTAACGTCGGGGAAATGCGCGATCGCTTCGTCTAAAACGTCGCCTATCCCTTTCGAATGTTCCGCCGAAACCGCGAACGGTTCTCCCAATCCCAGCGAATAAAATTCAAAGACCTTTTCAGGAGAATAGTCGTCGATTTTGTTCACGACCAAGATAACAGGCTTTTTACTCCGCCGTAAAATGTCCGCGACGTCGTAATCGGACGGGTGCAAACCGTCGCGCCCGTCGGTAAAGAATAAAATTACGTCCGCCGTATCAATGGCAACGTCCGCCTGCTTCGCAATCTCCCGCCACATTACGTCTTCCGATTTGAGTTCAAGTCCGCCCGTATCCACCATCGTAAAATGCTTTCCGCGCCAAGTGGCGTCGGTGTACAGTCTGTCGCGCGTAACCCCCGGTCTATCCTCGGTAATCGAGATTTTTCTGCCCGCTACTTTATTGAAAAACGTACTTTTCCCTACGTTGGGTCTGCCCACAAGGGCAATCAAAGGATTTGCCATATCCGTCTATTTCCTCCTTTTGTCTTTGTGCGTTGTCAGTATCTCCACAAACCCGCGCCCGCCGCCGCGGTTTACACGGATATTCCGTATCCCCAACGCCTTTTTCATTTCGTTTAGAGTCATTCCGCAAAGGAATATATCCTCAAATTCTTTCATCGTGTTTCCCGCCAAAACGAGCTCGTCAAACGCCCCGTTTTCCTGTCTGTACGCAGTTACCGCTTTCACGATATCCGCGCCTGTTAGCAACCCCGTACAAGTAACCGTTTCCCCGAAAAACTCGTTTTTTACGGGCAACAATACCGCTTGCAGTCCGTGGATTTTCCGATTACATTCGTCCACCAACGACCGCGTAGTTTTTTCCGCGCTTACTCCGCAAACGAGCAAGCTTTTCTTCGGCTTTTTCAATCGGAAATTTTCAGGAATCTCGTTTAATCCGTTAAACGCATCGGTTAAAAATTTCGTCGTCAAGCCGATACCGTTTTCTATCTGTTCGAAGTTCCCGTAAAACGCTTCGTCCTTGAACGCCCGTTCCGCTTTCACGAAATATTCGTCTGCGGGAAGCAGGAAATTTACCCCGAATTCCGCGTTTAATTTATCGACGAGGTCAAGTAGTTCCTCGCTGTATTTTTTATCGACGTCGGGGATAACGGTCAACCCCTCGCGGTATTTCGTGATACCCGTCGGCACACAAGCCAAATCACGGACGGCGGGATAATATTGAAACAGCTCCCGCGCGGTGCGCTCCAACTCCTTACCGTCGTTTTCGTTGGGCACGATTACCGCCTGACAGTGCATTTCAATGCCGCCTTTTACCAGCTCGTCTATTTGGGTAAGTATTTTCCCCGCAAAGCGGTTGCGGAGTAATTTTACCCGCAATTCAGGGTTCGTCGTATGCACGGAAATATAGAGTGGCGAAAGCTTTAAACGGATAATCCGTTGCAGTCCCTCGTCCGAAAGATTCGTAAGCGTTACGAAATTCCCACAGGCAAAACTCATCGAATAATCGTCGTCCTTAACATACAGGCTTTCGCGCATACCCTTGGGCATTTGATCGACGAAACAGAACACACAGCGGTTGTGGCAGGTTTTTATCTCCCCGCATTTAGCAAAGGATACCCCTAACTCCTCTTGACCGTCCTTTTCAACGGCGACCGTTTCTTCCTTGCCGTTTCTGCCGTTTCGAACGGTGAGCGTGAATTTTTCCCGCTCGGCATAGTAAAGGTAATCAAGCTCGTCTTCGCACGGCAAACCGTCGAACGCCGTAATCTCGTCGCCCGCTTCCAAGCCCAAATCCGCGCCCAAGCTATTCCGTTTTACTTTGGTAATTTTCAGCATACGATTTTATTATAACGCATTTTGAAAAATTTGTAAAGAAAAAAAGGGTATTCTTTTAAGAATATCCCTTTTCGTCTTTTTTTCTCTTTCTTAGCCCAATACGCAGCCGACGATATAAACGACGAGCGCAACCCAGAATACGATACGCCACGCTTTACCTTTGCCCGCCGTATAATCGTACGCAGGGAAGCCGATACCGATTGCAAGCAATACTCTGCCGATAAGCGAAAGCACCGAAGCTACTGCGTTTAAAACGGTAAGCTCCAACGCGCTTACGATACCGTTGAACAGAAACAGCCCTGCCGCGATTACCAGCGCAAAGTAGGTACAAGCACGAATAAGATCGCTCTTTGAGCTTTTTGTGTTTTTTGCCATATGTATTTCTCCTTTATTAAAAAATTTCCTTAAAAATTGCTTTATCCACCGCAAAACGGGTGCAAAGCTTGTTTAAAATTTCCGCAAACGCAGGGGGCAGGGGTGCGTTGAATACCATTCTTTCCCCGCTCGTCGGGTGCGTGAGCTCTAACTGCCACGCGTGCAAAAGCTGACCGTCCGCGTTTAATTTTTGTTTCTTAAATCCGTAAACGGGGTCGCCCGCTACGGGGTGTCCCATATGCTTGGCGTGTACGCGGATTTGATGCGTTCTCCCCGTTTGCAATTCGAATTTACAAAGAGTAAATTCCGTTCCGAACCGCGCCACCGTTTCAAAATCGGTAACCGCAATTTTTCCTTTCCCGTCGGGCAACACCGCCATTTTCAATCGGTCGGTCGGGTGCCGTCCGATATCCGTTACGATTCGCCCGCGCTCCTCTTTTAGAGTTCCCTCTAATAAGGCGTAGTAGGTGCGTTTGCAGGTTTTTTCCGCTATTTGCGAGGCGAGCGAAACGTGCGCTTTATCGTTTTTCGCTACCACCAAAAGCCCCGTCGTGTCCTTATCTATTCTATGCACGATACCCGGCCGCAATACCCCGCCGATACCGCTTAAAGAATCGAGCGCGTACAAAAGCGCGTTGACGAGCGTCCCCTCTGCCACGCCGTTACCGATATGCACCGTCATTCCCTTGGGTTTATTGACTACGGCAAGGTCGCTGTCCTGATAGACGATATCTATCGGAATATTCTCCGCTTTAACGGCGTATTCCACCGCTTCGGGTACGGAAAGGGTTACGCTGTCGCCTGCTTTGACTTCCGCCCCCGCTTTCGTTTGCACTGCGCCGTTGACGCATACGCTCCCCTCTTCAATCAATTTTTTAAAGCGGGAACGGGTAAACTCGTCCGTTTGCTCGCTTAAAAAAATATCCAACCGTTTATAAGAGTGCTCAGCGATAAACAGACGGTTATCCATGCTTTACCTGCTTCGCTTCTTTTTTCGACTGCTCTATCAAATCGCTTTCTTTCGCCATTTCCTTATACTTTTTCGTGGCGGGGAAAAGGGCAATCGAATCCAAAAACAGCATCGAAAGCACCAGCATTACCGCGCCTGCCGAAATAAAGAAATCGGCAAAGTTACAAACGGCAAAGCCGAAACGGCTCAAATCCACCATATCGCGCACACCGCCTGCACCGCCCGCTACCCATACGCGGTAGTATACGCGGTCAATCAAGTTTCCAACGCCGCCGCCCACGACGAACACGAGCGCGGTGCGAAGCCATACCCGCCGTTTGTCTAATTTGAAATACAAAACGGCAAGCACTACCATCATCACTGCCGTTACGGCAACGACTGCAATTTTCGCCCATTCGGGTGCGTTTGCGCCCATGCCGTAAGAGATACCGCGGTTATGCGTCAGCGTGAGCTCTATCCAGCCCTTGATCACGGGTACGCTTTGGGGCGCGCCCTCCGCCTCGAAATATACTTGCGCGAAAAGCTTGGTCAGTTGGTCGATAAACACGAGGATAAGAAAAATCAATACCCCCCACCACCGAGAGCCTTTCATCGAATACCTGCCCCCGTCCTTTTCGTTTAAAAGCTTGCTTTCACTCATTCCTTTTTACCCTTTTTCGCATTCTCGTGAATGCTGTCTATCATATTGATTTTTAAAGTATGTAATTTCTTGGATAAGTCCACTTTATAAAGCTGCGGAACGTCCAAACGCAAATATTCTTCCCAGAACCGAGAAAGCTGTTCTTTGGAAAACGCTTGTATTTCCATAAGCTTGGGGAATTTATAAACGAGCTTCCCGCCCTTGACGATCGTATGTTGCAGCTCGACGGCGTAGAAGTTTTCCGCTTCGTGCTTTTTCCAAGTTTCCACAGGGTGGAAAAGGGTAAGCGGTTTCGTGTCGTCCACCACCTCGTCGTGCGTCGTGATATAGTCCGCAATCGCCATATTGTTTTCTTTGTCGTACAAACGGTACAGCTTCTTAAAAGACGGGTTAGTGATTTTCGCCGTGTTATCCGAAAGCTTGATTTTCGGCGTGATACTTCCGTCCTTACCGATAACTGCCGACAGCTTATACACCCCGCCGAGCGCAGGCAGGTCTTCCGAGGTAATCAGCCTCGTGCCTACCCCCCAAGAATCTATCTTCGCGCCCTGTTGGATAAGGGAGTTAATCGAACGCTCGTCCAAGTCGCCCGAAACGCAAATTTTCGCTTGGGGGAAACCTGCCTCGTCCATCATTTTACGAGCCTTTTTCGAAAGGTACGCCAAGTCCCCGCTGTCCAAGCGGATACCCTTGGGCGTATGCCCTGCCTCGCGCAATTCTCTAAATACCTTAATGGCGTTGGGAACGCCGCTCCGAAGCGTATCGTAAGTATCTACGAGAAGCAAACAGTTATCGGGATACGCATCCGCGTACGCACGGAATGCCTCGTATTCGGTAGGATAATCCATTACCCAGCTATGCGCCATCGTACCCGCCACGGGCACGTCGAACATTTGCCCTGCTATCACGTTTGAAGTCGATTGACAACCGCCGATAATCGCCGCGCGCGCACCGCTGATACCTGCGTCGGGACCTTGCGCTCTGCGAAGTCCAAACTCCATAACGATACCGTTCCCCGCCGTCGCACGGCAAATCTTAGAGGATTTGGTGGCGATAAGCGTTTGGTGGTTAATGATATTGAGAAGCGCGGTTTCCGCAAACTGCGCTTGGATAAGGGGCGCTTTTACCGTGAGGATAGGCTCGCCCGGGAATACGGGCTCGCCCTCGCGTACCGCGTACACGTCGCCCGTGAATTTCATATTGCGGATATATTCGATAAAGTCCTCGCTGAACAGGTTTAACGAGCGGAGATAGTCGATATCCTCGTCGGAAAAATGCCAGTTCAAAAGGTAGTCCATCGCCTGTTCAAGCCCTGCAAAAAGGGAGTAGGTGATGAGGGCGTTTTTGCGGAAGAATAAATCGAACACGACCTCTTCCTCGTGCTTGTTCTGACGGTAAAAACCATAGCCCATGGTAAGCTGATATAAGTCTGTAAGCAGCGTTAAATTTCTCATTGTTCTTTTACCTCCGTTTCAACGTTTTCCCCTTTTTCTTGTTCTTCTGCAAGCCGTTTCTTTTCCAAATACCGAAGCAGGAAAAATACCGCCACGCCCCCGACGACCATCAAGATCGACCAAAACTGCGAAGGCGAAATTCCCGCGACAAACTCCCCTCTGTCGTCGGCGCGTAAAAATTCAATCAGGAAACGGAAAATACCGTATGCAATCAAGTACACCGTCAAATTATGTTTGAAATCCTTTTTCATCAGCAGGATAAAGCAAATGGCGAACAGTAAAAACAGGAACGCCGCTTCGTAAAGCTGCGTCGGGTGAACGGGGTTGGGCAAGTTGGGAAATTTGACTCCCAAAAAGCTGTCCGTTTCCTTGCCGTAGCAACAACCCGCAAAGAAGCAACCTACCCGCCCGAACGCGTGCGCTATTAAAATACAACAGGGCGCCATAGAAACCACTTCGGAAAGCCGTGTTTTATACCGTTTACGGAAGATTGCGTACACGACGAGGAAGGTTACGATACCGCCGATGAGTCCGCCGATAAAGGTAATACCGCCGTCCAAGCGGAAACCATTTTCGGGGTTTTCAATGTAGCTGTAAGTCGCTTGGAAAAGCGCGGCAGATGCAAAACCGACGATTATCGACGCAATCGCATTGAAAAAGATAAAGTCGATAAACTTTTCTTCCACCTTTTTTTTCTTACCGTAATAGAACAGCACGCCAAAGCAAGCGAGCAGTCCCACGGCAATCATTAAACCGTACATATAAAAAAGACCAAATATTTTATCGGGTAACATATATACTCCTTTATGCGCGCGGGCACGCAACATTTATACTATTATAGCACAAGAAAGAAAAATCGTCAACAGCACGCCGACGATTTTTTCAAATTTTCACAAAATCAACTTGTACGGAAAAGCTTTACCCGTTCTACAATCGGCAAAAGCACAAATAAGAGCAACGCGTTCAAAAGCGTGTTCCAAATCTGCCCTTCCACAAACAGTCTTTGAATAAGGTATTGCGGATAAGTCAATGAAGAAAACCAAACCTTATTGAGGGTTATCGAGGTAATTCCCGCCGTGCAAAAAACAAAAATCGCCAAATTCACGAAAAGCAGTTTCAGGATTTTCCCCGTCTTATTTTCCCAAGGAATACGCCCGTAAAGCAACGCGCCGAACACCGCCATTAGCCCCGTTGAAATGCCTATCCACGGCAAATACGCGCCGAACGGGTGCAATAAAAATCCTATCAAATCGCCTAAAAAACAGGCGGTGAACCCGAACGCACTCCCCAAAAATATCCCTGCGAGCACGGATACGAATATCGTAACGGAAAATTGCACCGAAAAGAATTTGAGTTCAAAAAAGGTATTCGCAATCACGGTGAACGCCGTCATAAGCGCGATATAAGTAATTTTTTTCGACAGGGGCAAGCGCAGTACCGTATCGGAAAACAAAATTTTTTTCCATTGATTTTCTTTTGCAGGTTGCTTTTGCATAAAATAAAAACCTCCTTGTTTGAAAGAGGTCCGCAATGCGT
Source organism: Candidatus Scatosoma sp. (assembly GCA_045588185.1). Lineage (GTDB taxonomy): Bacteria > Bacillota > Clostridia > Christensenellales > Borkfalkiaceae > Scatosoma. The sequence continues at coordinate 8,057 of JAZNDR010000023.1, forward strand.
GATAAGGCGATAAGAAACGGGTTCAACGCGTACCTGTATGCCTCATTTTGTAGCGGACGCGCCCCTGCACCGCAGAAAACTTCCGTCTTCTTTCGTCCGCCGACAACGTCCCGTTCGGGCGGCACTTTACGCGCAAAAGGCTACTCATACTTTTGATTGTTATCATTATACGCCTTTTACACGGAAAACGCAAGCGTTTGCGCGCATATTTTTTCGGTTTTTGCCGAAACTTACCATATGGGACTTATCTTTTTCCGCACGATCATTATTTTCATCGCAACGCTTATCGTGATGCGGCTTATGGGGAAACGCCAAATCGGTGAAATGCAACCGTACGAGCTTGTTATTACTCTCATTATCGCCGATCTTGCGTGTATTCCGATGGCGGATAATTCCATTCCTCTTTTGTACGGCGTGATCGCCATTTTGACGGTGTATTTTTTACATCAAATCATTTGTGTTATCGACCTCAATTTCGCGGGTGCAAAAGCGGTCGTTAGCGGTATTCCCAGCGTAGTCCTCAATAAAAACGGTATCGACGATACGCAACTGAAAAAAAACAACCTCGACGTTTCCGATTTAATCGAGAGCCTGCGGGTAGAGGGGTATTTTGCGCTCGACGCCGTGCAGTACGCTCTATACGAAGCAGAGGGCACTTTTTCCGCTTTGCCCAAGGCGGGGTACGAGGAAATGCAAAAATCCCTGCCCGTGATTTTGATAGACGAGGGAAAATTCAACGAAAAAAATATCAAGCTCACGCAAAAGAGCAAGGAATATTATTTAGATATTTTAAAGCAGCACGGTTGTAAAGATATCAAGCGGGTGCTCGTTATGACGGTAGACGGGAACGGCAAGGTATATTTCCAGCAAAAGGGCGAAAAATACGAGGTCTTTGCGTTGGACTGGCAGGAAACTTTATGGTAGGAGATAAATTATGATACGCACAATCGTTAGTATTTTCGTAACGCTGGGGTTAATTTTCGGTATCGCGTTTTACGAGGGCGCGCGGGTAAAAAATACCTTTGCGCAATTCCACGGCGTGCTCCTTTCCCTATACGAGAAAACGGCGGCGGAAGAAGCCACGCACGAGGACGGCAAGGCAACGGAAGAATTTTGGGAAAGCCGTAAAAAGACCTTGCATATATGGCTTCCCCACACCTCGATACAGGAAGTGGATTATCAGCTGTACGAAGCGGTGGGCTGTTTGTACGTGGACGATTACCAAAGCGCATTACCGAAGCTTGAAATTTTAATCGGTATGTGTGAAAACATACCGCAATCGTATAGAGTGAGTTTAGAAAACGTATTTTAAAAACGGGGCGTGCGCCCCGTTTTCTTTTTTTACTTTATTATATTTAAGCCAAGCCGTAGGCAAAGACGATACGCACGTTTGCGTCGAAAATGTTTTTCAAAAACTTCTTCACCGCTTCGCTCGTCGTTTTATCCGCTTTGGGCTTTTCGTTGCTCTGCAACATCGTCACCACTGCGTTAAAGTTTTTATAGATAATTTGCATATCCTCTTCAATGGCAGTGTACGCGTCCTCTTTGCCCTCGTGTTGTATCGAATACATCTCTTCCACCGTATCGTTCATCGGATACAGAATTTCCGTGTTCCCCGTTTTAATGATTTCCACGCATTGATGATTGAGTATGCTCAACAGTTCGATAAAGCGTTGCAGTTTTACGTTGCCCTCTAACTCGGTCGCCATTATAATTCCACTCCGTTCAGCTTCAACAGCTCGCGCGCGCTTTCCACGCTATCCACGCCCGTCTTGTTTTTAATGGGCGCAAATTCCTTTTCGCGCACGACTTCGAACGGCAACACGCTTTCCATCGGTTTAATCAAGTCCACCGCAAGCGTTTCAAACTTCTTGCCGTTTTCCTTTTCGGGCTTTCTCGTTACGCCGTCCTCGCACAGACATTCGATTTTCTTCTCTACGATATGCACGGGGATTTTCTTGTTGACGATTTCTTCAAGCTGGGACAAGCGGAACAGATAATTCATAATCGCGCCGTAGCAATACGCAAGGTCGCCGTTCTCGTCCTTTTGGTTCGCCATTTCGTCCGTGAGCTCGTAATACTCGATAATATCAGGTTTCGTACCGTCCATGCACAGCACGCCTACCTTTTCGTAAGGATTGGTCTTGCAGATAACTTTCGCACCGCAATTTACACCGCTGTCGATGGTCGCACCCACGAATACAGGATCGGCGATGCGTTGCAATACGTTATCCACCGCGTAAATATTCAGCCATTCCACACCGCGCTTGTGTAAATCTTCGCCCAAGCCCGCGCGCATCATCGAACCGAACCAACCGCCGTTTCCGTTGGGGGAAAGCGCGGGCGTATCCTTCGTTTCCAAGAATATTTTGCCGTTGAAATCTACTGCGGGCGCCATATCCTGCTTGAAGAATTTTACTTCCGATTCGGGATAACCGAAATAATTATGTTCTTTCCAAAAGCTCGTCGTTTGCGCGTGGTTTTTATCGCTCGTCATAATATATAAAGGCACGAACACGCCGCATTTTTCATTTACCTGCGCAAGATTTTTCATTTGCTGTTCGAAAATATACAAAGGCTTCGTAACGCCGATATCGTACGCACCCTTAGGTCCGTCTACGCCTAAACGAGTACCCATACCGCCTGCAAGCAATACGGCGGCTACCTTGCCCGCCTTGATCGCTTCCACGCCGATTTTTTCAAATTCCGCTTTTCTCTTTTCGATTGCGGAAAGACGAAGCCCCGAAATAGGCTTGATATCTCTGTCCTTACCGCTCATATCGACGGGATTTGCCAGTGCGTCCTCAAAATCCCAGCTAATATTTTCAATCGCTTCCAAAAGCTTTGCTTTTCCCGACTCGTCCAACTCGTCGTAATAGCGCAAAAGCTGCGTTTGTCCCTTGCTTTCAAGCAACGCTTTCGTCTGTTCGTAATTCATAGTTTTTCATCTCCTAACCTTTTTCTTTATTGTAGCAAATTTTAAAATAGAAAGCAAGTTTTTGAACGGAAAAACCGTTAAAAAATCTTTATTATTTTTGTGGGATTCTTTCACGATAGATTTTTTCGTAAAAAAACTTTACTTTACCCCTTTACATATGCTATACTGTATATATGCGCATATGGCAACGAATAAAATCAAAAATTGAAAAAGCACGCTTTCAACGCCGTTTAAACATAGCAGAGCTCGTCTTTCCCGTGCCCTGCAAGCTCTACGGCGTTAAAGACCCCGAATACCAAGGCGCGCTCGTGCAAAGCCGCACAGGCGATAAACTGCAACTCGTGCATATCCCGAGCGAGGAATACCCCAGCCGCGTATACGCTTACAGCGTTACTTTAAACCGAATTTTGGGTTACCTGCACACCGAGCTTTCAAATCGGCTTATCTACGTCTTTGGCAAAGGACTTTGCCGTGACGGCGAAATCGTTGTTATCACGGGCGATTATCGTCGAACGCTTGGTTGCAATATCCGCATTTACGATACGGCGGAAGAATTCAAAAACCAAACGGATTTCTCGCATTTACACGGAAATTAAAAGGACGGCTGAACCCGTCCTTATCTTTTTTATAAAGTGCGTTTCACCAAACGAAACGCCCGTTCGAGCGGTAAAAACAGGAGTGCCGCCGAAACGCCTACCCCCGCCGTCTGCGGGAGCATAAACGACAGCGAGGCGTAAAAATACGCACTTCTCGCTTCCGCCGAATACCCGTACCAAAGAGGCGTTATCAAGTTATCCAACAGCGTAAACGCCACGGTGCAAACACACGCGCAAACCACGATAACCGCAAGCAGGCGCACGGGCTTTTTGCATATTCTGCCCAACCCGCCAAACAGCAACGCCAAAGCGTTATAATAAATCAAATATAAAATCAACACCGTCGGAAAGAACCCGAAAATAAACTGCCGTAAAAGGGAAAACGTCGTCGCCGCCGCTATCCCGCGCCTTATCCCAAATACAAACGCATAGGATAAAAACAGCACGCTCACAAGCTCCACGGGCAAAGCGGAAAGCACGAGCTGAACGGCAACCAGTACCGCAACGAACACGGCAATATAAGCACATTCCTTCGCCGAACGTACCGCCGTCGTTTTTTGTCGTTTTTCGCCGTTCATTGCGTACCTGCCCCCGTCAAATTAAAAACTTTGGTATACCCAAATATACACCGTACTTTTCGCGATAATAAGCGTTTCCGCGCCAAGCGTTGCACTGCCGAGCGTTTGTCCCTCGTACTCGTAGCTTCCCCAAGCGGTGTTGGCGTTTGCCGTATCGGAAGTATACAGCATCCAAAAGCTGTTCGCGGTATTCGCCTTGCCGTTCAGCTCGGTTACCATACCGTCTTTCAGTTTAAAATCAAGTTCCCCTGCGTTTTCCAGTTCGGTCATATACGCAAGGAGCGTGGTATCCGCCGTAACCGTTTCGCCCGTTTTAATTACGACCGGTTCGACCGTATCTTCTTTACAGCTAAAAAACACGGTTGCCGATAAGAAAACGGTAAGCACAAGAGTGAAAAAAGAAATGATTTTGCGTTGCATAACACGTCTCCGTAAAAAATCCCCGAACGCTTGTTTTTCAAGAGTTCGGGGAAAAATTTGCAACACGCAAAAACACCGTTTTGCACGGTGTGTTTACCAAAAGCCTCCCCGCTCTCAGAAATCAAAGCGAAAACGCACGGCAGGTCTCCCGACTTACAACGCCCTTGAAAAATTCTGCTTTTACCCTTCCCGCTTTCGCAGTGGATAAAGGCAGGCGTTCTTACGGTTGCGGGGGCAGTGGGGCAACACGCAAAATGCGTTTTCCCTCTTCCCTATTAAATTCCTTCCGCAAAAGGAATACCGTTCGTTCGTATTCGGTTGTTAATCATATTTTATCACTTGCGCAGAAAAAACGCAAGTATTTTTTACAAGTATTTTTTACAAGGTCGCCTGTAATTCCTCGCGCGTTTTCACCGACAGCCAACCGCAGGAAACGGAAGCGGGTCCCACGTGCGAGCCGATGACGGGGCCCATAATGGTTACGAGCGGTTTTACGCCCGTTTTCGCTTCTATCAGCGAGGCAAGCTCTTGTGCTCCCTTTTCATTGTTGGTATGCACGACGACGGCGATTTTCTTCTCGTCCATCGGCGCTTTCGCCATATGGTCAAGCACACGGGCAAAGGCTTTCTTCATTCCCTTGCATTTTTCCACCGTTTTCAGCTTTCCCTCGGGGTCGAACACGAGCATGGGCTTGATATTGAGCATCGTACCCATCACCGCCGAAGCACCCGACACTCTGCCGCCCTTTTTAAGATAGAACAAATCGCTGGGGATAATGCAGTGCTGAATACGGTTTCTCGCTTCCATTATATAGTCGTAAGCGTCTTTCGCCGTCATACCCTCGTCACGGCAATCCGCCGCGAGCAAAGCAAGCATTCCCTGCCCGATCGTTGCCGTCAAGGGATCGACTGCGTATACGTTAAAATCGGGATACTTCGCTTTCACGTCCGCCGCCGCTTGGCGGGTAATGGTAATGGTGTTGGCAAGCCCCGAAGAAATGGTAAAATGCAATACGTCCTTTACGCCCGCTTCCGCCATTTTTGTAAAATGCTCGAAATGCGCCTCGTAATTGAGCTTCGCCGTACGGGGAAAATACCCCGCCGAAACCTTTTCGTAAAAAGCAACGTATTCTTCTTCCTTAGAAAAATCGTCCAAGCCTTCTTCAATATTCCCGTCCTTTTCCATCGTAAAGGTAAGAGGCACGAACCAAATATTTCTCTCCTCTCGTTGTGGCTTCTTTAAGTCGCAGGTAGAATCGCTTGAAACGTCAAACAAAGCCATTGCTTGTTATCCTCCGCTATAAAAATAACTTATTAACGGATATATTATACCATTTCCGTATCCCCCTTGTCAACAAATTCGACGAAAAATGTCACAATTTTTTATGACACTCTCCCGCGTACTCGGCGGGTTTGTTTTTTTACGGAAAATTTTATAACTTTTTTCCGTAAAAGGCTTGAAATAATTATGAAAAAACGCTATAATAGAAATGGACTTATACGCACGCGCAAAAAGCGAGGCGTAAAAGCAAGAAAAAGGAGCTTAAAAATGACGCTCGAAAATTATTTAAATTTACGGAACGGAACGGACGTGCGCGGCGTTGCCTGCGAGGGTATCGTCGGCGAGCCCGTCACTTTAACGGAAGAGGCGGCGGAAACGATTGCAAAGGCGTTTTGCGTATGGCTGATTACGCACACGGGCAAAACGCAGGTAACGGTGGCAGTCGGGTACGATTCCCGTATTACTTCCCCCGCGCTTTGCGAGGCGGTCGTGAAAGGTATTACCCAAACGGGGCATAACGCTATCGTTACGGGACTTTCCACCACGCCCTCTATGTTCGCCTTATTACAGGACGAGAAGCGTATGCAGGAAAATTTCTGCCACGGCTCGATTATGATTACGGCAAGCCATTTGCCCTTTAATCGCAACGGTTTAAAATTCTTCTCCGCAAACGGCGGATTAGAGGCTTCCGACGTCAAGGAAATCTTGGAAATGTCGGCAACCTACCGTTTCGCCGAACCCAACGCACTGGGGGACACGAAAGAGCTTCCCTACCTCGACGATTACGCGACTTCGCTCGTGGAAAAGGTACGCCTTGCTACGGGTGAGCTTACCCCGCTCGCAGGGAAAAAGATTATCGTAGACGCGGGCAACGGCGCAGGCGGATTCTTTGCCCATAAAGTACTTGCTCCCCTCGGCGCGGACACGGACGGCTCGCAATTTTTAGAGCCCGACGGCAATTTCCCCAACCATATCCCCAACCCCGAAAACGCGGAAGCAATGCGCTCCGTGTGCGAGGCGGTTAAGGCGGCGAACGCTGACTTTGGTATCATCTTCGACACCGACGTAGACCGTGCGGGTGCGGTGGACGAAAACGGCGAGGAAATCAACCGCAACCGTTTGATTGCGCTTATCTCCGCTATTTTGCTCGGCGAAGAAAAAGGTACGATCGTAACCGATTCGGTTACCTCGGACGGGTTAAAGAAATTCATCACGGCGCGCGGGGGCAGACACCACCGCTTCAAGCGCGGTTATAAAAACGTTATCAACGAAGCGATACGCTTAAACGAACACGGCGAATATGCTCCCCTCGCCATCGAAACGAGCGGTCACGCGGCGTTCAAGGAAAATTATTTCCTCGACGACGGCGCGTACCTGATCACTCGGCTTTTGATTGCAATGGCGAACGAAGCGAAAGAGGGCAGAACCTTATCCGACCTCATTGCCGACCTCGAAATGCCCGCCGAAGCGGAAGAGCTGCGTGTAAAATTCCGCGCGGGCGTGGATTTCAAAACGCTGGGCAAGAAGCTTATCGACGAGTTTTCCGAATACGCAAGCAATTTATATTACGCGGTACCCGCGGACGATAACCACGAGGGCTTCCGCCTTTGCTACGACGATATGCACGGCAACGGCTGGGCGCTACTTCGTATGAGTCTGCACGACCCCGTTTTGCCCATCAACGTGGAAAGCAACAGCGTGGGCGGCGCGGTCAAAATCGTGAAAGACCTCTACTATTTCCTTAAAAAATACGACTTCCTCGATATTACTCCCATAGAAAATTCTATACTTGCTTGGAGAAAGAAGAAAACGGAAGAAGTAAAGGAAAAAATGACGAACAGCACGGTATTCGTCAAAAAACCCAAGGGCAAATAACGACGCCCGCCATAAAACGAGAAATAATTTTTAGGAGATTTTCAAATGGACGCACAGAAAACCACCATCAACGCGATAAGAATTTTATCCGCAGAAGCTATCGAAACGGCAAAATCCGGTCACCCCGGTCTGCCCCTCGGGTGCGCGCCTATCGCGTACACCCTGTTCCAGAATTTCTTGAAATTCAACCCCAAAGACCCCAAATGGGACGACCGCGACAGATTTATTCTCTCCGCAGGTCACGGCTCTATGCTCTACTATTCCCTGCTCTATCTGTACGGGTACGGATTAAAAAAAGAGGATTTAATGAACTTCCGTCAGCTCGGTTCGAAGACCCCCGGTCATCCCGAATACGGTCATACGGTAGGTATTGAAACGACGACGGGGCCCTTGGGACAAGGTATTGCAAACGCCGTCGGTATGGCGCTTGCCGAAGCGAACCTTGCGGCAAAATACAACAAAGACGGCTTTAAGGTCGTAGACCACTACACCTACGCAATCTGCGGCGACGGTTGCTTGCAAGAGGGTATTTCCTACGAGGCTTGCTCGTTTGCGGGTACGCACGCGCTTGGAAAATTGATACTCCTTTACGACGATAACGATATCACGATCGAGGGCGACACGGACGTTACCTTTAAAGAAAACGTCGGCGCGCGTTTCGCGGCGCAAAACTGGCAGGTATTGCACGTAGACCTCGTTTCTTCCCCCGACGATATCGACGCGCTTTCCGCGGCAATCGAACAGGCAAAAGCGAGAACGGATAAACCGTCCGTTATCATTTGCCATACCCGTATCGGCTACGGCTCTCCCTTGGAAGGCAGCGAAAAATCCCACGGCGCGCCCTTGGGAGCGGAAAATCTCCAAAAGACCAAAGAAAAACTCGGTTGGGAATATCCCCCTTACGAATGCCCGCAGGAAGTATTCGACCACTGTGCGGAAGCGGCAAAGGCAGGCGCGGCACGCGAAGTAGAATGGAAGAAAATGTTTATCGACTACGAAGCGGCTTACCCCGAACTTGCGGCGGAATACAAGGCAATGATGGCGGGAGAAAAGCCCGACTTCGACCTTATGGACGAATTGTACGAATTTGAAAAGCCGATGGCTACCCGTCAAACCTCGGCGGCGGTGCTTAATAAGTTAGCGGCAAAAATGCCCTCTCTTATCGGCGGTTCGGCAGACCTTGCTCCGTCCAACCTTTCCACAATGAAAGATACGGACGATGTAAAATTCGGCGACTTTACGCCCAACAATTTTGCGGGAAGAAATATCCACTACGGTATCCGCGAACACGCGATGGCGGCGATGGCGAACGGTATGCAGCTCCACGGCGGTCTGCAAGCTTACTGCGCGACCTTCTTCGTATTCTCTGATTATTGCAAACCCGCAATGCGCCTTTCGGCTCTCATGAAATTGCCCGTAACCTATATTATGACGCACGACTCTATCGGCGTGGGCGAGGACGGTCCTACCCATCAACCCGTAGAACAGCTTATTATGCTCCGTTCTATCCCCGGCTTAAAGGTTTACCGCCCCGCAGACGGCAAGGAAACGGCGGCGGCTTGGGTATCCGCTATGAGCGGTAACGAGCCCACCGTTTTGGTACTCACCCGTCAGGCGTTGCCTCAATACGAAAACAGCGGTAAATCGGCTTTGAGCGGCGGCTATATTTTGGAAGACTGCGAAGGCACGCCCGACGTACTCTTAATCGGTACGGGTTCGGAAGTAGAGCTTTGCGTAAAAGCGAAAGCGGCTTTGGCTAAGCAGGGCGTAAACGCACGCGTCGTTTCGATGCCTTGTATCGAAGAATTCGAAAAGCAATCGCCCGAATATAAAGAAAAGGTATTGCCTTCCGCAATCAAAGCGCGCGTATGCGTAGAAGCAGGTTCGCCTTACAGCTGGTATAAATACGCAGGCGACAACGGCGAGATTATCGCCATGAACACCTTTGGCGCAAGCGCCCCCGCAGGCAAGCTTTTCCCCTACTTCGGCTTTACAGTAGAAAACGTAGTAGAAAAAGCGCTGAAATCTCTTAAGAAATAAGTAGTCAAACGCAAAATACCCGCCCCCGCTAAAACGGGGGCGGGTATTTTGCGTTACCGTCGTTCACCATAACGATTAACGCCTGACGGCGTGGAAAGCGCAAAACTGCGTTTTGCTTTTAGTAAGGCTGTAACGTACCTTGCGGTGCGCGACTGCCGTCGAGGCGTAAAGGAATCCGCAAGGGACAATGCCCCTTGACCCCTCGTTGGGAACGATACCGTTTATCCTAAGCCTCGCGGAAAGATAGAAAGGCTCCGTTGCGGGTCGCACCCGCAATTTTCGTCAAATTATCACTTTTCTACAACACGGTTTACGCATTCGTGGTTTATACTCTTACCCGTAAGACACGATCACTCGTTTCCTTATTCCGAGGAAAACCTCCATATAATTGCAAAAAGGCATATCTCCCCTGATATGCCTTTTTGTTTTCATCTCGTACCTGCCCTACCCAAATAATACGGAAAGGGCGTTTTTCGTTTCCGTTTCAAAGTCGGGATTTTCCGCTACCTGCAACGCGCCGTCCGCAGGTAAAATCCCACGCGCGTGTATACAATTCTCCGATATCGGCCAAAGAATCCGCGCCGTCGTCAGTTTCACTGCATCGCCGTATATCCCCGTCAAGGGATAAGTCGTTTGCATAATCCCTTTGCCGTAAGTCTTAACCTCGTCCCCTCGTTGCGCGATACAAATATTTTTATATTCTATCGTTCCGTAATCGAGCATAACCCCAAGCAAACATTCGGACGCGGACGCCGTTTGATTGTCCGCCAACACGAAAATTTTGCTGTTGTCCGTAAAATAATCGTCGTAACAGTTCCCCGTTGCGTAAAACTTTTCCTTTTTCTCGCCGTAATCGGCAACCGCCGCAAGCGATTTGCGCTTATCTGAATTTTTACAGAAATAGCTTGCTATCTCCAACATAATATCCAAATACCCGCCGCCGTTTCCGCGCAAATCGAGTACGAGCGTTTGCTTGTCCTCGCTCACAAACAGCTCCATTGCCGAATCGAACTGCTCCGCCGCCTTGCCGTTGAACTGCGTTAAGCGAATATACGCCGCGTTATCGGGCAACGGCGCAAGCGCGTCCCCCCGCGCAACCGCTTTGCTTTCGCTATCAAACCCGTAGCTCTTTTTATTCGTGCGGTAAAACACGTAATTCTCTACGTATTTTTCTTTGGCGATCGGCAATACCCGTTCGTTGCCGTCGATACCGCGTACCTGCAAATACATTCTTTCGCCCGTTTTCACACCGTCGATAAACCCCGCGAAATGCTCGAAATAGCTTTCGCCCGCTTGTACTTTGTTTTCTATTTTTTCAACGGTTTCACTCATTCCGTAGCCGACGATATATTCCCCCGCGACGATACCCGCCCGTTCCGCAGGCGAATTTGCGCTGACGCGGATAACGCGCATTTCCTCTACGCCCTCAGCACCCGTTACGAACACCAATCCCAAACCGCTTTGCTCGCCCTTGGCTTGCGCGCGCGTTTGCGCGTATTCTTCTTCCGTCATATACCACGAATAATCGTCTAATATCCGTTCGTTGACGGCGGAAAACAATACGCCGTAAAATTCCTCGTCGGTAACTTCTTCGAAATACGACTTTTGAATACGGTTTTTTAAGCGGGCAAGAGAGCGCATTTCTTTATCCCAAGTGAAATAATTTACAAGCCAACCGCCCAAAAAAGAACACAGCGCGATCGCGCCTGCCGCAACGCAAGCGATAACACGCTGTTTTTTCTTGCTCTTATTCTTTTTGGATTGCCCGTTGTCCTGTTCCGACTTCCCGCTTTCGGCGAAAAATTCCTCTTCTTCCGTAAATTCCTCGTTTGCCTTGGGCTCTTGGTTCATAGTTTCTCCTTTATTTACCGAGTAAGCGGTGGATAAGCGTCAGCACGCGGAAAGAAACGGCGTCCGAAAACAGACGGATATTCAACCCCGTTGCCTTTTCTATTTTGTCTAATCGGTATAAAAGCGTATTGCGGTGCATATATAAATTCCGCGAGGTTTCGCTGACGTTCAAGCTGCTGCGTAAAAATTCTTCCGCCGTACCCAGCATTTCCTCGTTTTCGAATATCTCACGGCTGTTATCGTCCGTGATATCCCCCAAATATTCAGCGAGCTTGTTTTCGGATATATCCTCTAACATCTTCACGAGAATAAACTCCCGATACGAATACACGTTCCCGCGGCTTCCGCTACTCCCGAAAGTGTCCGCGTAACGGAGCGCGTTCTCCGCGCGGGCGTACGAGTGCGCCACGTCTTTGATATCGTGCACCGTCGACCCAACCCCCGCCGTCACGTCGATACCCAGCTCTTCCTTAATAGACTGCGCTAAAAATTCTGCGTAATCGACCGCCGACTGATATTCGTTTTCCGCGTTATCTACGTATTTGACGAGCACGCATTCGCTCTCGCTCATTTGCACAACGGTATCAAGACTGTTCCCGCCGTACTGTTCAACGACGGCAAGCGTTTCTTTCATCATTTTGGGGACTCGGAGCACGATCGTAAAACATCTCGCCCCGCGCACGGAAAATTTTGCCGCGTATTTGTATACGCCGAGCGACGAACACTCCCCGCGTAAAATGCGTTTTAAGTATTCCGTTTTGGAGAGTTCAGCTTCCTTATCTGTAAAGCTTTCGATATACGCGGGCAAAAGCGCGGCGTAGTTTTTCTCCACCTGCGACACCCCCTCGATCGCACCGATATAGCCCGTGCCTTTAAAGAGGAAACGGAAAAAAGTATTGCACCCGTCATCCGTAACTCCCTCAAATTGTTTTTCGCAAACGGGCATGCCCGTAGGACGGGTGTTCTCGGGGTAGAAAGTAAATGCCACCCCTAATTTTTCCGCCGTATCCTTTGCGATTTTTTCCAGTTCGTTCATAAATCCCCGCCTCCGTTTTTCTGCCGTGCGAACGCGACGGCAAACCGTCACGGTATTATTATACCCCAAACGGAAAATTTTTTCAAGGATTTTTTACGGGCAAGCTCTATATCCGCGAAAAAAATCGAAAATTTTTCAAACTTTTTATCGGAAAGCGTAAAAAAATTTACTCTACGTATTGACATAATCTTTAAAAAGTGATATAATACAATAAAGTGAATCACTATCGTTCTTTCGCTTTGGTTTTAAGCGAACGGACGAAAGCAAAAAATATTTTTTTCAGGAGATTTGGTATGACTACTCCCAACGAAAATTCTGTTGTATACGACGTTGCGCCTATCGTAGCTTTGCCCGAAGGTCTGCCCGTAGCACCCGAGGCTCCCGCTCCCGAAGCGGAACAGCCCAAAAAGAAGAATGCGCTTGCGCGCGTGTTCTCCGCTTTGCTTGCGGCGATCAGCGTAGCCGTTCTTTTCCTGCCTATCAAACTGATGACGGGCACTGCCGTTGATAGCGTTGCTATCTTTAAGAAGTTTGGCGAACTTTTTAAATCCGACTACAAGCTCTTCGGTATCCTGCCTACGCTTGCAGATACGGCTTCCGTAGTAGGTCAGCTCGCGGCTATTTCTTTCTACGTATTTTTACTCGGCTTGGTACTTACCGTCGTGTTCGGCATCGTCGGCATTTTCTGTTCGAAGAAAGCCCCCTCTATGCTCCGCACGGCTCTGTGCTTCTTCACGCTCGGCTTCGCCGTTCACACCGTTACCACAATGGCTTGCGAAGGCGCGTTTAAAGTAGACCTTATCCCCGTTGCCCTGACGGCTGTGGGCGTAGTGCTCTGCTTAATCCTCGGTGTTGCGAAGCTCGGCAAAAAAGGCTGGGTCAACTTCTTACAGTTCGTCCTTTCCATCGCCGTGGCCGCCTCCTTGATTTTCGTAGTCGCAAAGGAAAACGCAGGCTTCAATGCGGGACTTGAAGCGTTGAAACTTGGCAATATGGCGAAGATCGTTACTTTCGTCGTATTCGCACTTGCCGTACTTAACCTCTTGTTTGCTATCATCAGCATGCAAACGGGCGGCGTGGCGTTCGATCTCGTTCGTTACGTGATTATGCTCGTTATCGGCGCGGTGGTTTGCTACCTTGCTATCGCAAGCAAATCGGAAAGCAAACTCTTCCTTATCTTCGCAATCGTCGTTGCGGCGGCTTCGCTCGTACAGCTTATCCTTGCAATCGTACAGAGCAAAGCTTCGAAAGAAAAGGTTGTGGAAGAAACCGTAGAAACGGAAGAAGCGCCCGTGGAAGAAGAATTTATCCGCGAGGAATTTGCGGAAGCGTTGCCCTACGAGGGCGGTCCCGTGGACGGCGTGGAAATCGCGAGAGAGGTTACTCCTACCTTTACCGCTCCCCCTCCTCAGGTGCAAACGGCTGGTTACGATTTCTACAACTGCAAGAGCTTCGACCCGTTCATCGCGATTTTGAATGGCGAAGAAAGAAATCAATTTACCGAACTGTTCATTTTGAAATACAAAGGAACGATGCCCGAAGTGCCCGATTACCAAGTAGGCGGGGACAACAAGGAATTCTTCCGTAAGCTGTTCATTTATCTCGGTCAATACAGAGATCGTATCCCCGACAGCTTGCTTGCGAAGATTTATCAATTCGCAATTAAAATGTAAATTTAATACAATAAAAACAGCCCGACTTTTTAAAAAAGTCGGGCTGTTTTTTATTTCCTTATATTATATGCGTATACGCACGACGACTTCTCCCTCGTCCGTCATCTTCCGTTCCTCGCAGATACGGTCTACCAAGAACAATCCCCTGCCGTGCTCGGCGTACACTTCCGAGCACCGCGCCACCTTGGGCGGGATAAACTTTACTGACGACCATACCGCAATCTCGATAAATCCGTCTTCTACTCTGCTTTTCAGCCTCGCCACGCCGTCCGTGTGTTTAAACACGTTGCCCAGCAACTCGCTCGCCACCAATCGGCTATCGAAAACGCGGTCGGACGATAACCCTTTTTCACCGAGAAAACGGCAAAGCGCGGTGATTGCCTGTTGCATCGCTTCCCGATCGTTCACTTCGAAATTCACGCCGTTTCCCCCTCTTATATAGAATCTTTCAAGCGTTCCTTTAAACGCGCCAACAGCTTGCGTTCCATACGGGACACAAACATTTGCGACACACCCAAACGCTTCGCCGTTTCGCTTTGCGAAAGCTCGTCGCCATAGCGCAACTTAATGAGCGTTTTCTCCGTATCGGTAAAATCGCGCATAGCCGCAAGCAAGCTTTCTTTCGTTTCAAAATTATCATACGCGTCCTCGCCGTCGGCAAGCAGGGAATACAGCGATTTATCCGTTTCCCCTTCCGCGTTCGCCGCCATACTATCCAGCGAAAGCGTACCGCCCACTTCCAAAGCGCGAACAACGTCTTCTTCCGATACTTGAAGGGCGGAAGCAATGGTTTTCACGCTCGGCTTTACACCCTTTTCCGATTCGTAATCAGCGGAAAATTTTTTGACAGCCAAGCTTACCTCGCCCAAACGGCGGGGAAGCTTTACAAGCCTCGACTTATCGCGGAAATAGTTTTTTATCTCGCCCGCGATCGTCGGCGTAATAAAGGTAGTAAACTGCATTCCAAGCGACGGATCGAAACGGTCGATGCCACGCAAAAGCGCGTACGAAGCGACTTGCTTTAAGTCGTCGTACTCCACGCCTCGCCCCACGAATTTTTTAGCGAGGATATCCGCTATGTAGAGATACTTCTCGGCGATCTCGTTGCGAAGGGAGATATCGCCTGTCTCTTTGTAACGCTCAAACAGCTCGTTAATATTTTCCGACATTTCCTCAGCCTTCAAACGCAATCTTCTCCACCGTGCCGTCTATTCCTTGCACGAAATCCACTTTTCCAAGCAATGCCGAAAGCAAGGCGCGGGAAATTTCGTCTTCCATTTCGCCCTCTTTCACGCCGTTTTTATCCGTTCCGCAAACGGTGCAGCCCAGCGTTTCGCCCACCGTAAAGCAAATATCCGCTTTTAAATACCCGTTCCGCTTTAAGATAAGCAGACTTTCGGTTACGCATACTTTATAATCCTCGGCAAGATCCACGTCAAACCCGACCAACGCGCAAAGCCCGCCGGTGGTAAGCCGAACCGTCGTGAGGTATTCGCCCGTCAAGGGCAGGGATACAGAAAATTTTTCCATAGTTTTTTCTCCCATTCATCAACTCAAAAACGCGCAGATACGAGCAAGACAAGGCGCGCGAGGCTTTTCGCAGGGACGTTTACTTTGCGTAAACGAGCAAGAAAAACGCAGCGCAACGCCGTATTGCGAAGTATATCCGCGTTTTTATTATGCTATTTGGATTATGCTATCCAAGGAACAAATCAAAAACAGTTTTTTGATTTTCGCCTGCAAAGAAACGAGCTTCATCTTATGCCCGTTCGATTTTACCGCTTTTAAGATTTTTACGAAAGTACCGAGCGTGGTGCTGTCGATAAAATTAAGTGCGGCGCAATCGAAAAGAATATCCGCAGGCTCTGCCTTATACGCTTCCGTTACCGCCTGATAAAACGCTTCCGCGTTGGCAAGGTCGATATCGCCCGAAAGGGAAATAGAAAGCACGCCGTCCGTCAATCCGTTGATTTTTACTTCTTCCATAGTGGTTTCTCCAAAAAAGTTTCTATTATATTTATAAAGCAAAAGTTATCCTTTTTAAACGCATTTTATACCATAATCGGGAAAAGGTTAAACAGCATTCCCACTACCACGGATAAAGCGTACGAAACGCCGATAAGCGCAAGGTTACGTTTCCATTTGCGTACGTTTTTCAAAAGTACGACGAACCCCATACCCGCGTTCGCGCAAAGCCCTGCCACGAACGAACCGAAGGTAATCCCCCCGCTTAAAAAGGTTTCGGTAATGACTACGCTGGACGCGCAGTTGGGGATAAGCCCGATCGCGCAAGTGATAAACGGCTGTAAAAAACGGTTACGGTGCATAAACGCCGAAAACGCGTCCTCGCCCACCGAATGAATGATTGCCGTCAAAACGAAGTTTACGAGGAAGATAAAGCCCGCCACTTGCAGTGTGTGTAACAGAGGATACAGCAGGTATTTCTTCCAAGCGTTGTCCGTGCCGTGTGCTCTGCCGCAAGCGCAAACGACGTCCACTTCCTTTTCTTCCATATACTGTTTGATAAAGATATCGCGCGTCGTTTTGGGCGCGGTATCCTCTTCCTTGGGCATTTCAACGCGTACCTGTCTATGTCCTGCAAGCTTCAACGCAAAATCCGCACCGTACCCCACGGCAATACCCAAACCGATTTTTACAAGCAAAGTAGGCAACACCCAAAGCGCGCCCTCGCCCGAGGATAAAAGCAGGATAAACGCCTCGTCGCTAGTCGAAAAAAAGATAGCGAGCAAAGTGCCGAGCGTGATATATTTCTTTTCGTAAAATTTTGCCGCCATAACGGAAAATCCGCATTGCGGAATAAGCCCCGTCGCAGAGCCTATCACAGGTCCGAGCTTACCGCTAAACCGTTCGGCATTTTTCAGTGCCGTTCTATTTTCAAGAAGCTGCATAATCGCGTACATCGCAAATATCCACGGCAACATCGGCAGCGTGTCTATTATCGCGTGTTCCAGCCATTCTAAAAAATGTTCCATTCAAGTTCCTTATTTTTGATTTTGCACCGTTTTCAAGGTAGCCGCAAGCGGTATCGAAGCCTTGGCATTCAAGGTCATATCCGCAAAATTCCCCAAATTGTACTGCACCAACCCCTCCGCCGCAATCATCGCCGCGTTGTCCGTACAATACCTCTTTTCAGGTAAAACGAGCTTCAACCCGTTCTCGTTACAAGCCTCTTGCAGGGAAGCGCGCAAATAGGTGTTGGCGACTACGCCGCCGCCCGCCGTTACGGTATTTACTCCTTTTTCCTTTGCCGCCGCCACCGTCTTTTCCACGAGCACGTCTATCGCCGCGCACTGAAAGGAAGCCGCGACGTCCGCCTTTTCGTAAGGCTCGCCCTTTTGGTCTTTGGTGTGGCAATAATTGATAACTGCCGTCTTTAACCCGCTGTACGAGAAATTATACCCCCCGCCGCCTTTGAGCATTTTCGGCATCGGGATATCCGCTTTGCCCGTCAGCGCGCACCGTTCGATATTCGGTCCGCCGGGGTATTTTAAACCCAACACCCGCGCCACCTTATCGAACGCCTCGCCCACCGCGTCGTCGAGCGTTGCTCCGAGAATTTCAAACTCCGCTTCCGATTTCGTATGCAAAATAGCGGTATGCCCGCCGCTGGCGAGCAGTGTTACGAACGGGGGCTTTAACTGTGCGTCGCAAAGATAGGAAGCCGCAAGATGCCCGCGGATATGATTGACCGCGATAAGCGGTTTTTTCAATGCGTACGCAAAGGCTTTGGCAAACGACACGCCCACGAGAAGCGCGCCCAAAAGTCCCGCGCCGTAGGTAACCGCTACCGCGTCGATATCCTCGTATTGTATCCCCGCGTTTTTCACCGCCTTTTCCACCACTTTCGCAATAGCGTCCGTGTGCGCGCGAGAAGCGATTTCGGGGACAACGCCCCCGTAAAGCGACTGAATATCCGCCGAAGAAGCGATTTCGTCGGAGAGAATTTTTCTACCGCAAATCACTGCCGCCGCCGTTTCGTCGCACGAGCTTTCTATGCCCAAAATCACGGGGTTTTCTTTTTTGAAACAGTCGTTCATGATTACTCCAAAAGTCTAAAAAGAGCGGCAAACGCCGCCCGTTTTATCAGGATTTTTTCAAATAGTCGATTACAAAGCCGTGGATATCGCCGTCCATTACCGCTTGGATATCCCCCTTTT
This sequence comes from Candidatus Scatosoma sp., assembly GCA_045588185.1. GTDB lineage: Bacteria > Bacillota > Clostridia > Christensenellales > Borkfalkiaceae > Scatosoma. The sequence goes on from JAZNDR010000023.1 coordinate 26,523, forward strand.
CAAAGCCCGTGCGGTGGTCTTTGGCGAGGGTGTACGGACAGAACACGTACGAACGGATTTGCGCGCCCCACTCTATCTTTTTCACGTCGCCTTTCATTGCCGCCGCTTCCGCTTGGCGCTGTTCGATTTTCTTTTCCAACAGCTTCGAACGGAGCATATTAAAGCACATCGCTTTATTTTGCAACTGCGAACGCTCGTTTTGGCACTGTACCACGATACCCGTCGGGAAGTGCGTGATACGCACGGCGGAAGCAACTTTATTGACGTTTTGACCGCCTGCTCCGCCCGAATGGTAAATGTCGATACGGATATCGTCGTCGTTGATTTCTACCTCGTTGTCGTCCTCGACTTCGGGCATAACTTCCAAGGAACAAAACGAGGTCTGACGGCGTTTATTCGCATCGAACGGGGAAATACGCACAAGGCGGTGCACGCCCATTTCCGCTTTCAAATACCCGTAAGCGTTTTCGCCCTCTACGCGGAAATCCACGCTTTTAAAGCCTGCGCCGTCGCCCGCTTCTCTATCCAGCTCGTATACCTTAAAGCCCATTTTTTCACAATAACGGCAATACATACGGTAGAGCATTTGACACCAGTCGCAAGCCTCCGTACCGCCCGCGCCCGCGTGCAAAGCGAGCATGGCGTTGTGGTTATCGTACGGGCCTTTGAGGATTGCGCGGATACGCATATCCTCGATATCCTTTTCCGCCGTAACGAGCATTTCGTCCAGCTCGGCTATCAGGCTTTCGTCTTCCGTTTCCTCGATAAGGTCGATGACGTCCTCCGCGTCCGCAAGTGCCGTTTCGCCCTTTTCGTACGCGCCGATCTTGTTTTTCAGCGAAGCGACTTCTCTGCCGATCTTCGTGGATTTTTCAAGGTCTTGCCATACTTCGGGATTTTCCTGTTCCTTTTCCAGCTCCGCAAGGCGGGGGCGCAAATGCTCGATATCGAGCGCGTAACCGCCCTCTTTCAACACCTCGCGCATCGCTTGTATTTTTAATCTGTAATCGTCTGCTTTAAACATACTTTTCCTTATTCTTACTTATTTTCCGTTTGCTCGTCTTGGGGCTTTTCCTGCGCTTGCTGTGCTTCCTGCGCACGCTTCAACGCTTCCTTATACGAGGACATCTGCGTAATCGGCGCGGGCATCTGACGGCGGAAGGTTCTCGCCGGCTGCGTAGGTGCGTTCGGTGCGGGTTGCGCGGGACGGACGGGCGCGGAAGCTATCGGCGCGGGTCTGACCTCTACCTTGACTTTCAACAGCACGCTGATCGTGGTACGCTGTATGCGCGCTACCATTTCGTCGAACATATCGAAGCCCTCTTTCTTATACGAAATAATGGGGTCTACCTGTCCGTACGCGCGAAGACTGATACCTTTACGGAGTTGATCCATTGCGTCGATATGGTCTATCCAGTTTCTATCCACGTTCATAAGCAGAACGCGGCGTTCCACGGACGAGAAATCAACACCCTGTTCTTTCAATTTCTCAATCTTCTTTTCGTATTCCTTGACGACCTTATTCGATATCTTACGAAGCGCGGTTTCATAGTCCCACTTCATAAGCCGTTCGCGGGTAATATAATTCGTACCCTCGGGCAATACCTTGGCTTCGAGTGCGGCATTGAGCTCCGCTTCGTTCCAAAGCTCGGGCATATCCTCTACGTTGACCGCCGACGACAGCGTTTCCGCTACGTAGTCGGGGATATATTTCAACACCTGTTCGTGTACGTCGCCGCCGCGGAGTACGTTCATACGTTCTTCGTACATAACCATACGCTGTTTGTTCATGACGTCGTCGTACTGCAAGACGTTTTTACGGATACCGAAGTTTCTGCCCTCGATGGTGCGCTGTGCGTTTTCGATACCGCGCGAAAGCATTTTCGACTGCAAGCAGGTATCCTCGTCGATTTTGAAGAATGCGTACAACGCTTTCATTCTTTCCCCGCCGAAACGGAGCACCAAATCGTCTTCCAAGGAAAGGAAGAATACGGACATACCGATATCCCCTTGACGGCCCGCACGGCCACGGAGCTGATTGTCGATACGGCGGGATTCGTGGCGCTCGGTACCGATAATGCAAAGACCGCCTGCCTCGATAACCTTTTCCTTTTCCGCGTCCGTTTCTTTCTTGTAGTATTCGTAAACCTTTTTATATCTGTCGCGGAGCGCTTTGATATCGTCGTTTACATCGGTGATATACAAGCTTATCGCAAGCTCGATATCCTCGTGCGCCGCGCCCTCTTCGCGCAAACGCTTTTTCGCCAAATATTCAGGGTTACCGCCAAGCAAAATATCCGTACCGCGCCCCGCCATATTCGTGGAAATGGTAACGGCGTTGAGTCTACCTGCTTGCGCAACGATTTCCGCTTCGCGTTCGTGGTTCTTGGCGTTCAAAATGTTATGCTTGATACCGTTCTTTCTCAAAAGACGGGAAATTTCTTCCGACTTATCCACGGACGAAGTACCCACCAAAATAGGCTGACCGCTTTCGTGGCGTTCGATGATTTCGTTGATAATGGCGCGTTTCTTGCCGTCCTGCGTGGAATATACCATATCGGGCAAATCGACACGCTTTACGGGACGGTTGGTGGGGATTTCCACTACGTCGAGCGAGTAAATGGTTCTGAACTCCGCTTCTTCCGTCTTTGCCGTACCCGTCATACCCGACAGTTTCGAATACAAACGGAAATAGTTTTGGAAGGTAACGGTCGCGTAGGTCTTGTTTTCACTGCGTACTTCCACGCCCTCTTTCGCTTCGATGGCTTGGTGCAGACCGTCCGAATATCTACGCCCGATCATAAGTCTGCCCGTAAATTCGTCTACGATAACGACTTCGCCTTCGTTTACGATATAGTCCTCGTCCAGCTTGAACAGCTTATGCGCCTTTAACGCCTGTTGGATATGATGGTTCAAATCGGCGTGTTCGATTTCCGCAATGTTGTCGATACGGAAAAATCTTTCCGCTTTTCTTGCGCCGCTGTCCGTGAGCTCGACTGTCTTATCCTTACGGTTGATGATATAGTCCCAGTCCTTTGCCGCCGCCAGCGATTTCTTGCCCTCGGGCGCGGCTGCGAGCGCAGCCGCGCGCTTTTCCGCTTGCTCCGCTTCGTAGTTCGCCTGTTCTTCCAAGGACATCTTGGTGTAATCGACGAATTCTTCTTCCTCGTCCTCGTCGTCTACCGCCGTTTTCTTCTTCTTCTTATTCTTCTTATCCGCACGGAGTGCCGCCAAAGCCGCGTCTTCCGCTTCCTTTAATTCGTCGTCAAAACCGCCCGAAAGGGTACGAACGAGTTTATCGACCTGTACGTACAAATCGGAAGATTTTTCGCCTTTGCCCGAAATGATAAGCGGCGTTCTCGCTTCGTCGATGAGGATAGAGTCCACCTCGTCCACGATTGCAAAGGACAAATCGCGCTGTACCATTTTCTTTAAGTCGGTTTTCAGATTGTCGCGCAGGTAATCGAAGCCGAATTCGTTGTTCGTACCGTACACGATATCGCATTTATACGCTTCGCGTTTCTCGTCGTCTTCCATACCGGGAACAACCACGCCGACGGTAAGTCCCATAAATTTATGCACCTTACCCATCCATTCCGCGTCACGCTTTGCAAGGTAGTCGTTTACCGTAACGATATGCACGCTCTTGCCCGAGAGTGCGTTCAAATACGCGGGCAGCGTGGAAACGAGCGTTTTACCTTCACCCGTACGCATTTCCGCGATTCTGCCTTGGTGTAAGCAGATACCGCCGATGATTTGTACGCGGAAGTGGCGCATACCCAACACGCGCTTTGCCGCTTCGCGAAGCGCGGCGAACGCGTCGTAGAGAATATCGTCCAGCGTTTCCCCTTTTTGCAAGCGTTCTTTTAATACGCCCGTTTGCGCTTTGAGCGTTTCGTCGTCCATAGCCTGATATTTAGGTTCGAGAGCCTCGACCATATCCGTCATTTTGTTGAGTTTTTTCAAAGCTCGCCGTCCGTCGCCGCTCATTAAATATTTGATCAATCCCATCTGAAATCTCCGATCGTTTATTTTTCGTTTCCTTATTCTCGGGGCTTTTAACCCGTCATTTCTATTTTACAATATTTCCGCCGAAATTCAAAGCGTTTTTGCGCCTTTTACAAGAAAAAATCCGTCAAAGACGACGCTTTTCTTTTTTATACCCTTTTTTTGCCCGTTTGCAACAGGATTTCATAAAAAAATCAACCCTCGCGTTTATTTATTTTTTCGATAAAAACGGGCAAGGGAATTGCTTTTCCTTGACAATACCTGTATAAATGTGTTACACTATACGAAATAAAAAAACGGCGAGGTAGAAAAATGAGTAAAGTGATCGTCCCGAAAGGCTACGCGTCCGCACTCGGTATGTACGATACGCAAACGGCGATCGGACTGTTAAAACGCACCTTTGAGGAAAGGCTGTGCTTGGCTCTTAATTTAAAGCGCGTTTCCGCGCCTTTATTCGTTGACCCCGAAACGGGCTTAAACGACGATTTGAGCGGTGTGGAACGCCCCGTCCGTTTCGACTTAAAGGAAACGGGCAAGGACGCCGTCGTGGTGCATTCGCTCGCAAAATGGAAGCGTATGGCGCTTGCCGTTTACGGGTTCTCCGCAGGCGAGGGACTGTATACCGATATGAACGCAATCCGCCGCGACGAGGAAATGGACAACCTGCATTCGGTGTACACCGACCAGTGGGACTGGGAAAAAATCATTACCCGCGAAACGCGCAATCTCGATTATCTGAAAAAGGTAGTGCAGGGTATCGTGGGCGCGATTTGCGACACGCTCGATTATCTCAAATGCCGTTATCCCCAGTTAGACGTGGAGCTCGTGCGGACGGTAAAATTCATTACCGCGCAGGAGCTTGAAGACCTCTACCCTACTATGACCGCCAAGGAACGGGAAAACGCAATCACGAAAGAATACAAAACGGTATTTTTAATGCAAATCGGCGATAAATTAAAATCGGGCACACCGCACGATTCGCGCGCGCCTGACTACGACGACTGGGCACTCAACGGCGATATTCTGTTTTGGAACGAAGTACTCGGCTGTGCGTTCGAAATATCCTCTATGGGTATCCGCGTAGATGAAAAGGCGTTAGACGAACAGTTGAATAAAGCGAACGCGAACGAGCGGAGAACTCTCCCCTTCCACAAAGCGTTGCTTGCGGGGGAATTACCCCTGACGATGGGCGGGGGTATCGGGCAGTCGCGCCTTTCGATGCTACTTTTAAACAAAGCGCATATCGGGGAAGTACAGGTATCCCTTTGGGACGAAGAAACCAAACGGGTTTGCAAGGAAAACGGTATCGTGTTACTGTAATACAATCGAATAAAAGACGGACGGCGGGAACACTCCCTACCGTCCGTTTTCTCTTTTGTAAAAAACTTATAAATACTTCTTTAAGGCTTCCGCTTTGTCCGTCTGTTCCCAGCTAAATCCTTTGTACCCGAAATGCCCGTACGCCGCCGTTTTCTTGAATACGGGTTTGCGCAAATCGAGCGTTTTGATAATGGAATACGGGCGCAAATCAAATTCCTTTTTCACGATCTCCGCAAGCGTTTCGTCGTCGAGCTTGCCCGTACCGTGGCTATCGACGAACACCGAAACGGGGTTCGCTACGCCGATTGCGTACGCCACCTGAATTTCAAGCTCGTCCGCAAGTCCCGCCGCCACGAGATTTTTCGCGATATAACGGCAATAATACGCCGCCGAACGGTCCACCTTCGTGGGGTCTTTGCCCGAGAACGCGCCGCCGCCGTGCGCGCATCTTCCGCCGTAGGTATCGACGATAATTTTTCTGCCCGTAAGTCCGCTGTCCCCTTCGGGTCCGCCGATTTCAAATCTGCCCGTGGGATTGATAAAGAACTTGGTCTTTTCGTCCATAAGCCGTGCGGGAATAATCTCGTCAATGACAAATTTTTTCATATCCGCGCGGATTTGTTCCTGCGAAACCTTATTATCGTGTTGTGTGGAAACGACCACGGTATCCACTCGTTTCGCCACGCCGTCCTCGTATTCGACGGTAACCTGCGTTTTCCCGTCGGGACGGAGATAATTCAAAAGCCCCTGCTTTCTCACGTCGGTAAGCCGTTTTGCCAAACGGTGGGAAAGGGAAAGGGTGAGCGGCATAAGCTCTTTCGTTTCACGGCAGGCATAGCCGAACATCATACCCTGATCGCCCGCGCCGAGCTGATCCGCTTCGTCGCCACCTTCCGTTTTCTTTTCAAGGGAAGCGTTTACGCCCATAGCGATATCGGGCGACTGCGTGTGGATAGCCGTAATAATTTTGCATGTATCGTAAGCGAAAGTACCGAAATCGTAACCGATTTCTTTAATGATTTCTCTCGCCGTTTTTTCATAATCTACCTGCGCCGTCGTCGTAACCTCGCCCATAATCAGCAAAGTATCGAACGCCGCCGCGCACTCGATTGCCGCCCGCGCCTGCGGGTCGCTTGCCAAAATCGCGTCTAAAATACCGTCGGAGATATTGTCGCAAACCTTATCGGGATGTCCTTCGGTAACGCTTTCACTGGTAAAAAACTTTCTCATTTGTTATATCCTTATCTTTTCGCTTTATTTTACTTATCGAATATTCATTATAAACCTTTTTTTTCTCGTTGTCAAGTTATTACACGCTTGCAAAATTTTTTTCTGCATGTTATAATAATAGCTATGGAAAAGCTTTTGACAAATTGCACACTCTGTCCCGTCGAATGCGGTGCAAACCGTTTGACGGGCGCGGGCGCTTGTGGCGTTTCGGGACTAAAAATCGCCAAATACTATCTCCACCCCTTTGAAGAACCGTGCATATCGCACGAAAACGGGAGCGGTACTATCTTTTTTTGCGGTTGTAATCTGCGTTGCGCGTTTTGCCAAAACTACGAGGTTTCCCGTGCCGAGCGCGGAAAAGCCATCACGCCGAACGAACTTGCGGATATTTTTAAGGCGCTTGAAGACATGGGCGCGGAGAATATCTCCTTAGTAACGCCCACCCATTTCAACGCGCACCTGGTACGGGCGTTTGAGATATACAAGCCGAAAATACCCGTCGTTTACAACACGGGCTCGTATGAAAAAATCAAAAGCTTACGGCGTATCGATCCGTATATAGATATCTATTTACCCGATATGAAATTCTATTCTTCCGCCCTGTCGAAACGGTACTTGGGCAAGGAAGATTATTTCGATATCGCAAGCGAAGCGATTTCGTTTATGGCGAAAAAGCCCTTGCAAATGACGGACGAAGGCAAAATGCTTTCGGGCGTGATCGTGCGCCACCTCGTCATGCCCCTTTGCGTATCGGATACGAAATCTGTTTTAAAATGGTTCGCCCGTGAAATGCCCCAAAGCGCGTATTTGAGTTTAATGAGCCAATACACTCCCTTTGGAAAAATAGAAAATTTCCCCGAACTTTCCCGCAAAATCACCGCAAGAGAATACGAAACGGCGGTGCAAACGGCGTTCGACCTCGGTATCAAAAATCTGTTTTTGCAAGACCGAAGCTCGGGTGAAAAAGCGTATATCCCGAAATGGGATTTCTAATCCCGTTTATCGAACACCGTCGCTTTTAAGCGCACGATTTCGCTGGCGAGTTTTGCCGCACGGGCAGGCGAGGCATAGGATAATTCCGCCTCGGCTTTGCGTATTCGTTCCATTGTCTTTTTTACTTTTTTCATCAAACATACTTTGCGTAACCCGCAAAAAACTTATACTTTTTTGAGGTAAACGATGCTCATTTCCACCGACAATTTATGCTTTGGGTTCAACGGCGAACCGTTGCTTGAAAATATCACTTTCACTTTATCCGAAACGGACAGAGTGGGTTTAATCGGCGGAAACGGCGAGGGAAAAACGACGCTCATTCGGTTGCTGTTATCCGAGCTGGAAGCGGAGAGCGGTTCGCTGTTCGTAAAAAACGGTATGCGCGCGGGATACCTTGCGCAAAACGGCGGGTACGATTCGGAAAACACGGTATTTGAAGAAATGCGCGAAGTGTTCGCCGAGGATATCAAAGCGATAGACTCGCTTCGGGAAACGGAAAAGAAAATCGCTTGCACAAACGAAAACTCCGCCGATTACCGCGCCTTGTGCGCTAAATACGAAGCGCTCAATAAACGGATCGCCGCGCGGGACAGCTATCATTTTGAAGTCAAAATCCGTACCGTATTAAACGGTATGGGATTTGAAAACAATTATAGCCAACGCATTTCCACGATGTCGGGCGGAGAAAAGACTCGTTTGAAATTGTGCCGTTTACTATTGGAAGAACCCGAGCTTTTGATTTTGGACGAGCCGACCAACCACCTCGATATGAAAACGCTGTTTTGGTTGGAAGAATACCTCGCCTCGTTCAAGGGCGCAATTCTTACCGTATCGCACGATCGGTATTTCCTCGACAAGCTCGTTACGCATATTTACGAACTGGAAAATAAAAAGCTGTCCGTTTTCAAGGGCAACTATACGAAGTATAAAACTCTAAAAGCGGAAAAGGTGGCGCACCTTTTAAAGGAATATGAAAAGCAACAGGAAGAACGCGCGCATATGCAGGAATACGTAGACAGAAACCTCGTCCGCGCGTCCACCACTAAAATGGCGCAATCGCGGAGAAAAGCTCTTGAAAAAATGGAGCTTATCGAAAAGCCCGCGTTGCCCGCTCCCCCGCCCCGCTTTGCGTTCCCCTACTCAGAAAAGCCGTACGAAAAGGTGTTGGAAGTAACCGACTTACACCTTACGGCAGGCGAAAAAACTTTACTTGAAAAAGCTTCTTTCACGCTTATGCGCGGGGAAAAGTGCGCGATCGTCGGCGACAACGGCACGGGAAAATCCACCCTCGTAAAAGAACTCGTGCGCAATAAAAACCAAGCGGTCAAGTTCGGACGGTTCGTGAAATACGCCTGCTACGATCAGGAAAACGCCAACCTCGACCCCGAAAACACCGTTTTAACCGAGCTTTGGGGACGGCATATATCTTGGGACCAAACGCGTGTGCGCACGGTGCTTGCGCAGGCAGGACTTCCCGCCGAGGATATGGATAAAAAAGTGCGTATGCTTTCGGGCGGCGAACGCGCCAAGCTCGCGCTTGCCGTGTTCGAATGTGAAAACGCCAACACGCTTATTTTGGACGAACCGACCAACCACCTCGACCTGCCCGCAAGAGAAAGTTTGGAATCGGCGTTAAAGGAATTTGACGGCACGGTGCTGTTCGTTTCCCACGACCGTTATTTTATCCGCGCACTTGCGGGGAAAATTTTGGAGCTTGACAATAACGAAGCCACTTGTTTTACGGGCAATTACGACGAATACACGGCGTACAAAAATACCTTAAAAACGGAAGTGCAGAACACCGTTGAACGCGTACCTGCCCCCGTCGTTTCTAAAACGGACGGGTATTACCGAAGCAAGGAAGAACGCGCCGCGGACGCCAAACGCCGTACGCGCACAAAAAAGGTAGAAGAAGAAATCTCCGCTTTGGAAACGGAAGAAGCGCAAATAAACGCCGACCTCGCCACCCCCGAAGTTACGGGCAACTTCTCCCTTTTAACGGAAAAATGCAATCGCTTGGAAGAAATCAAAAATAAGCTTGACGAGCTCTACGCCGAATACGAAACGCTTATCGACTGAAAATTTTTAAAAATTTTTTCTTAAAACTCTTGACAATCTCACCAAGATATGATATCATTTTAATATCAAATCCATATAGGAGGTTAAAAAGTATGGAAGAAATTTTGTTGCATAACAAAAAGCACGGTATGCGCACGTTGATTTTGAGCATTTTGGTCGAGCTTGTCAGTATCGCCGGGCTCGTTGTGGGCGGCATGATATTAGACGGGGCGTATAGCTTCGGCTGGCTGGGCGGTGTCATTTTTGCCATTTCTCTTATCGTGCTGTGCATTGGCTGGATTCCCCTCGTGGGCTTGCGGGTCTTGAAACCGCAGGAAGCGCTTGCGCTCACGCTGTTCGGGAAATATATCGGCACGATTAAAGGCGAGGGCTTTTATTCGCTCAATCCCTTCTGTGTAGCGGTCAACCCTGCGGCGCAGACGAAGCTCAATCAAAGCGGCGACGTCGGGCAAAAACCCGCCTCCCCGTTAAAGGAGGGCGTGAACGTTTCCTTTGAAGTGCCTAATAAGCGCATTTCGTTGAAAATTATGACTTTGAATAACAACCGTCAGAAAATCAACGATTGCCTCGGCAACCCCGTAGAAATCGGTATTGCGGTTATGTGGCGGGTAGTAGACACGGCGAAAGCGGTGTTTAACGTGGATAATTATAAGGAGTATCTTTCGTTGCAGTGCGACAGCGCATTGAGAAATATCGTCCGCATTTACCCCTACGACGTTGCGCCGGGAGTAGACACGACGGGCGACGGCGTGGAAGACGACGGGAGCTTGCGCGGGTCGAGCGAGGTAGTCGCTTCCCGTATCCGCGACGAAATTCAAGCGCGCGTAAACGAGGCGGGCATTGAAATCATTGAAGCGAGAATTACTTATCTTGCGTACGCCCCCGAAATTGCGGCGGTTATGTTGCAACGCCAGCAAGCGTCTGCTATCATTGACGCAAGAAAAATGATCGTAGACGGCGCGGTCGGTATGGTGGAAATGGCGCTTGAAAGATTGAACGAAAATCAGCTTGTACAGCTTGACGAGGAAAGAAAGGCGGCGATGGTATCCAACCTCTTGGTTGTACTTTGCGGTAACCACGACGCGCAACCCGTTGTCAACGCAGGCAATTTGTATTGATTAAAACGAAGGCAGGCATGAAGTATGAACGATAATCAAAAGAAGCAAGTCCCCTTGCGTTTATCGCCAAAGCTCTATAACGCGATTGCGGCGTGGGCGGAAGACGATTTCCGCTCGGTAAACGGTCAAATCGAATACCTGCTTTCCGAATGCGTACGCCAGCGCAAGAAGAACGGAAAATACGTTTCGGACGAGCTGGATATTCCGCCCGAGCTGGATATTGAATAACAAAAGCACTCCCTCTCCGCAAAGAACGGAGAGGGATTTTATATTTCGGTGCAAAAATCATTGACAATTTTTTTTTAGTAGATTATAATAATATAGCAATGCAGGAATATCGAAGCGGTCATAACGAGGCGGTCTTGAAAACCGTTTGGGTGCAAGCCCACGGGGGTTCGAATCCCTCTTCCTGCGCCAAAAATAAAAACAGACTATGCGGTCTGTTTTTTATTTTTTAGCGAAGAACGAGGGTCACTCGAAACCCCGCCTTATCGGGGGTTCGCGCGACGAGCGAGAAACGAAACGGACTTTTTTAAACGATTACTTGGCGAGCGAGGACACTTTGGCGATAGCCAAAATCCCTCTTCCTACTTATTATATTTCACTTAGCGGAGCGGGGCGCGCTGCTAAAAGCGCGAATCCCTCTTCCTGTTATATTTCGCGCGGCGAGCGAGGACACTTTGGCGATAGCCAAAACCCCTCTTTCTCAAAAAAGCCACGGCAATCCCCTCGTATCCGTTGGCTTTTTTCTTTTGTTTGTGTTATACTATATCTATGAAAGAAATTATTGATATTCAAAATTCGCTTAAAGAGTACGCACTTTCACTTGGTGCGGATATCGTCGGCTTTTGCGCTTTCGATAATCCGCCGAGCGCTTACGCGCCCGAACTTTCCCACGCACTCTCTATCGGCGTGAAGCTTTCCGACGCCGTCCTTAAAACCATAGATAACGCCCCGTCGTTCGTCTATTTTCAGCACTACCGCACGGCAAATTCACTCCTTGACCAAATCGCGTTCCGCCTTGCCCGTAAAATAGAAGAACTCGGCTACTTGGCTTTACCGATTGCGGCAAGCCAAAGTCTTGGTAAGGACAACCCCTATCGAGGCGCACTGCCTCATAAAACGGTTGCCGTTTTATCGGGCTTGGGGTTCGTCGGGAAAAGCGGTTTGTTTTTATCGGAAAAATTCGGCGGAAAGGTGCGCCTTGCGACGGTACTTACCAACCTGCCCGTACAAAGCGAATTACCCGTGATAGAAAACGGTTGCGGGGCGTGTACGATTTGCAAAAACGCTTGCCCTGCGGGCGCTATTTTCGGGGAAAAGCCCACGACTAACGGCGAACGCAATTTCGACCCTGAAAAATGTTCGCGGTATATGAAAGAGCATTTTCAAGATATCGGCAGAGGAAGCGTTTGCGGTATTTGTATCAAGGTCTGTCCGAAAAATAAACTGCAATAACGATAAAAGGAGCGAACCTTCGCTCCTTTATTTATTACGTAAAATCCGTTAAGGGAAGAATCTCTGTTTTCTTCTCTTTTCTTTCTGCTTGTTTTAGCATTCTTTTTATCGAACCCGCTTTTGCCCCCATTATCGCTATGAGCAAATCGCTTTTTTGCAGTAGATATTTTCTTGCTTTCGCTTTCTTTTGCCAAAACCACCCGCAAAAATAAGTAACCGCGTCCGCTTGCGATACCCCGCCACGATACTCTATTCTTCTTGCGTACGGAGATAATTTATTTTCATAACGCTTATCGCGCACAAGCACTTCCACTATAATCTTCTTTGAATGATATTTTTGTCGCAACGACGCCAATTCGTAAATGCAATCTACCGCCACGCCTTGCTTATAATCTAAAAGAAAATAATCGTAACCGCTTTGAATCAAACTTTCTAAATATTCGTTTAGACTTTTAAAATATTTTTCCGTCGTTGCCATTTGCCCGTAAAAATCCCAAGGGAAATCCGCTCTCTCCTCGCCAACAATCGTACATACTTTGTATTTTCTCGCTTCCTCGCGTTTTTTACAGCTTTTATTCATTCTTTCACTTCTCCGCGTATTATTATACCATAAAATATGGTTGCACGCAACCATATTTTGCAAGAAAAGTGTATTAAAATTATAGTTGTGAATAACTATAAGGGATAGAGGGGAAAACTATGCAAAACACGGTCAATCACGCGTTAGCCTTGCGCATTGAAGAATTACTACGGGAAAAAAAGATGAGCCGATACCGTTTGGCTTTAAACAGCGGCGTTCCGCATTCCACGCTGAAAAATATTATCCACGAAACGGTTAATAACAATTTACTTTCCACCACCATTTTGATAGCAAACGGGTTTAATATGTCGGTGAGCGAATTTTTGGATACTCCGCTTTTCAACGAAGAAAATTTAAATATCTAATCTATAAATGAAAAAAGCCCCCGCGGGGGCTTTTTTTAGTTTTCTTTTTTCTTCGCGATTCCTTTTCCTAATCCGTAAACGAGGGCTATCGCCACCACCGCCATACACACGGTAAACAGTACCCAGAACACCGTCGTCCAGCCCCAGTTATCGGCTATCCAGCCAAGCCCGTAAGAGCTAATCGTACTGCCCACATAACAGCAACCGTTGAGTACCCCTGCAATCAAACCTGAATTGATCTTGCCTTTCATTTGCAACGGGAAGATACTCGTAATCGTGCTGTTAGACGAACTTGCGCAAAAGGAAGTCAAGGCGAACGCAAGCAAGGTCAGCACTGCCAAGTGTATACTCAAACAGCCGATGACCGCGCCGATGAGCGCACCTGCACTCAAAAACAGGAAACCGCAGGAAAAAACGAAGTTCTTGGTTTTGTTGTATATCTTCAAGGCAAACACGTTGCCGAAAATAGATACAATGGGTAAAAACAGCGTGAGCATAATCGACAGGGAATCGGTAAAGCCGAAGCTCGATTTCAAAATCGACGGTACCCAAGTCGTCAAGCCGTCCTTTACGAAATTCGTCGCCACGGCAAAGATACCCAACAATACGATAGTAACGAGCAACTCTCTCGGTAACTTACCCTGTTGCACCGCTTGCGTAGACGAAACGGGCGCGGGATTTTCCAAATTTTCTTCCTCTTTCGCCGTGTCGGCAAGCGTTCTTTTCGTGAGCGAGGAATAGCTAAACAGCCACAGCAACGCCACGGCGGGCATTACGATTGCCGCCGTATAGAACGCCAGCTTGAACGCGTTAAAAATGGCGTATGCCGCGCTTAATCCGTAAATCAAGAAAGTTCCCACTGCGGTAGTCGTACCCAGCACTACGCTTGCACGCGCCATTTTCGAACGGGGCAGCGTTTCGCTTAACAGCCGTATCAGGCAGGGCCAAAGCACTGACAGCGCAATACCGTTCACGAGCCACAGCCATTTTATAAAACCGAAATATCCGTTCGGTAAAAGCGCTATCGTCAAATTGACCGTACCCGATAAAACCAAACTGCCGAAAATGACGTATTTCAAATTATACTTTTTACAAAAAACGCCGTTGAATATCTGCCCCGCGCCGTACGCAAAAAAGTAAAAGGTACTCACCATTCCCGCGTCCGCGTGCGATATTTTATAAAAGCTTTCCACCTGCGTAATATTCGCCGCATAGTTCACTTTACCTATCAGCGAACAGGTATATACCAACCAACACAGCGCAAGCAGCAGTCCGCCTGCCGTCATTTTCTTCTTACCTCTTTCCATACCATCAACCTTGCCTCGATTACTCTATCTATTATTATACAGGAAAAAAGTAAATTGTCAAATAATCTCAATATAGGTTTGGTATTATGGGAAATTCTCAACATTTCTCAAAAATAAAAGAAATAATTTGTAAAACCGTGAGTAAATAAATAGCTTTTTTTTGCGCGCAGTGCTATAATAGCTTTCGGAGAAAAATAAAGGAGAAAAGTATCGTGAGCACGGCAGTCAAACGGCACGCCCACCATCATCGCCACGGGCATGAAATTGCGGAACAATTCCTCGCGTTTTTGAAGAAAAACGCCGTTTTGTGTATCGCCGCTTTGGCGGCTTTTATCACAGCGTGTATTATTCCGCCTGATAAAGAGTATTTGGGCTATTTCGATTTCAAAACGCTTACCTGCCTTTTTTGCGTGTTAGCAGTCGTTTGTGCGCTTCGTAATATTTCCTTTTTCACGGCGCTTGCGCGGAAAATCGTTCAACTGTTTAAAAACACGCGGGCGAGCGTGTTGGCTCTCGTATATATTACCTTTTTAGGTTCGATGCTGATTGCCAACGATATGGCTCTTCTCACCTTTTTACCCCTTGGTTATTTCGTGCTCTCCTCTACGGGCAAGCAAAAATATATGGCGTTTACCTTTATTATGCAAAATATCGCCGCGAACCTCGGGGGAATGCTTACCCCCTTCGGCAATCCGCAAAATTTGTATTTGTATACCAAGTTCAATATCCCTACGAGCGCATTCGTTGCGACCATGCTCCCCCCGTTTTGCATTTCCGTCGCCTTGATCACGGCTTGCTGTTTGCTGTTCGTAAAGAAAGAACCCTTGGAAATCGACGGCGAAGAAATCAAACTTCCCAAGGCACGCACCGCCGTTTATTTACTTTTGTTTGCGCTTTCTATCGTAATCGTATTCCGATTTATTCATTATATAATAGGGCTTATCATTGTTCCCATTGCGCTGTTGTTTCTCGATAGAAACGCTTTGAAAAAGGTGGATTACGGTCTGCTTCTTACGTTCGTTATGTTTTTCATTTTCGCGGGGAATATGGCGCGGATACCCGCCGTTCGAACGCTGTTTGAAAGTCTGCTTTCTAAAAATACCTTACTCTTTTCCGCGCTGTCCTGTCAAATTATCAGCAACGTGCCGTCGGCAATATTACTTTCGCAATTTACGCAAAACTGGCAGGCGCTCCTCGTCGGCGTAAATATCGGAGGTACGGGTACGCTCATTTCCTCGCTCGCCAGCCTTATCACTTTCCGCGAATATACCAAGCACAACCACGGCAAGGCGGGGAAATATTTACTGCTATTTTCCGCTTTTAACTTTGCGTTCTTAGGAATACTTGCCGTCACGGAATATTTCATTCTTTTGTAACCGAATAATAAACGAACAGCCGAAGCGTAATCGCTTCGGCTGTATTTTTTTATTCTCCGATATAGGTAAACCGCTCGACGGTTTTGCCGTCCCTTTCTACGGTTTCGTTCCACATTTTCATAGGGCGAACCCAAACCTCGCCGTCCCCGTACAAGGCGCGGTATACGACCAGTTCTTCCAGCGTTTCCGAGTGCTTTGCTATTGCTATTACCTCGTATTCGTTGCCCTTAAAATGTCGGTATTTCCCCAAACGCATTATAAATACTCGATACTGCGCACGAGCTTTTTAGAAGCTGCGGGCGCGACTTCCATAACGCCGTATTTTTGTTTGAAGTCGGGGTCTTCCGCATTGACAAAATCAGGTAAATTCGTCCAAGGCTCGATACAAAGGAATTTCGCGTCGTTCTCGCGCCAGAAGAGCAGGTTTTTAAATTCCTCGTCGTAAGCGACTGCAAGAAGCGGTTTACCGCCCCGTTCGCAAAGGGTTACCTTACGGGAATTTACGCCTTTCAAAATCAAGGTTACCCCCTTTTGCAGATAGTCGTAGGGCAAATCGAATTTCTTGGCTTTGCCGAAATCGGTTACCTCGCCCGTGAGCTTGCCGTCGTCTTCCGTCGTTTCCCAAGAAACGATATCCTCCTCCTTTTCGAAATCGAGCGCGTATTTATCGAGGTTGTAATCAAGCGCAAAGGAATCGTGCCCGCCGATTGCGAAATACAGCGGTTTGTCGTTGGAAAGGTTTTGCATCGTTTGTTCAATGACGAGCTTTGCGTTCTCTAATTTATAAGTAATCGTGAATGTGAAATCGAAAGGATACACCTCTTTCGTTTTTTCGTTGGCGGAAATGGACAAGGAAATAAAATCTTCGCCCTGCTCCGTTACCGTGAACTCCGTTTTTCTTGCAAAGCCGTGGAAGCCGATGGGATATTTTTTCCCGTCAAGCGTGATACCGCATCTCCCGCAAACGGGGAAAAGCAGGGGCGCGTGACCGTCCCACTCGCCCGTGGGATTTTGCCAGCTCCATTCCTTGCCGTCTTTTACCATGCTGATAATTTCCGCGCCAAGGCTTGCTACCGTTACCGTTAATTGACTGTTCTTTATCGTATACTTCATAATCTCACCCCAAACATTTTACTAAGACTGCTTTTTGCGCGTGCAATCTGTTTTCCGCTTCGTCGAATATCTCGTTTGCGTGCGCTTCGAACACTTCCGCTGTGATTTCCTCTTCGCGGTGTGCGGGCAGGCAGTGCAGCACCATTGCCTTTTCGTTAGCAACTTTCATCACTTCCGCGTTGATTTGGTAGTTTTTGAAAATCTTTTTACGCTCTTCCGCTTCCGCTTCCTGTCCCATTGACGCCCATACGTCGGTATAGAGCACGTCCGCGCCTTTCGCCGCTTCCAAAACGTTATCCGTTACCGTGAATTTACCGTTCTTTTCTGCCCACTTCATCAGTTCTAAATCGGGACGGTAGCCGTTCGGGCACGCCACTGCGACTTCCATTCCCGTCTTAATACCGCCGACGATAAGCGAGTTCGTCATATTGTTGCCGTCGCCGATATAGCAAAGCTTATTGCCCGCAAGTCCGCCTTTATATTCGCGAATCGTCATAAGATCGGCAAGCACTTGGCAGGGGTGGCAATAGTCGGTAAGTCCGTTAATAACGGGAATAGAACCGTATTTAGCAAGGTCCTCTACTTCCTTTTGCCCAAAGGTACGGATCATAATACCGTCGATATAGCGGGAGAGTACGCGTGCGGTGTCCTGCACGGGCTCGCCTCTGCCGATCTGTAAATCGCGCGAACTTAAAAACAGCGCGCTACCGCCGAGGTCGTACATACCCACTTCAAACGAAACGCGGGTACGCGTAGAGGATTTTTCGAAAATCATACCGAGCGTTTTGCCTTTCAAAAGGTGGTGCTCGATACCGTTCTTCTTTTCAAATTTCAACTGATCGGCAAGGTTCAAAATTTCGTTGATTTCCTTGGTCGATAAATCTTTCAGCTTTAATAAATGTTTCATTTCGCTAACTCTTCCTTTAAGATATTTATCGCTTTCTTTAATAATGCAAACGGAATATTGAGCGCAGGCAACAAACGCACTTTATTTTTGGCTTTGATAACGAGCACGCCCCGTTCCATACAGCCTGCAATCACTTTGCCTGCGTCTTCACATTCGATACCGATCATCAAACCCAAACCGCTCACACTCTTTACGCCTTTCGCGCCGTTTAACTCGGTAAAGATATATTCGCTCTTTTCTCTAACTTCCGCAAGCAATTTCTCGTCGATACGGTTGATAATACTAATCGCACCTGCCGCACATACGGGATTTCCGCCGAAAGTAGAACCGTTCAAGCCTGCCGTGAACAGGTTTTCCGCCCTTTCGCCGAGCAGGGTTGCGCCGATAGGCAAGCCCCCGCCCAAGCCTTTCGCCGTGGTAACGACGTCGGGCGTGATGCCGTATTGTTCGAACGCATACAGCGTGCCCGTTCTGCCGTTGCCCGTCTGTACCTCGTCCACAACGAGAAGTAAATTCTCTTTCTTCACAAGCTCCGCGACCTTTTGCACGTACGCTTTATCAAGGGGCATAACTCCGCCTTCGCCTTGTACGAGCTCCAACATAACGCCGCAGCATTTATGCGTTTTCACGAGCGTTTCTAATTCTTCGATATCGTTTGCCGTTGCGTGCACGAACCCCGCGGTCATCGGCGTAAAATGGGCGTGGAAAACGTCCTGCCCCGTCGCCGAAAGCGTGGTAATGGTTCTGCCGTGGAAACTGTTTTTCAAGGTAACAATCGTATTATATTCCTTGCCTTTATGCAGTTCCCCGTACTTTCTCGCGGCTTTGATTGCCGTTTCGTTCGCTTCCGCGCCCGAGTTGGAAAAGAATACCTTTTTCATACCCGTACGCTTACAAAGCGTTTCGGCGAGCAAAGCGCAAGGCCCGCTGTAATAGAGGTTCGAGGTGTGCTGAATTTTATCCAATTGCGCTATGACGGCTTGTTTCCATTCGTTATCGCCTACGCCAAAGCCGTTGACGGCGATACCCGTGCCAAGGTCGATATACTCTTTACCGTTCTCGTCTTTTAAAACCGAGCCGTTACCCTCGGTCAACACCACATCAAACCGAGCATAGGTGTTGGCTATATATTGTTTATCTATTTCTTTTATCGTCATAATTTTTGTTCTCCCGAACGGGATTAACGCCTTACGGCGTGTTAGCGCAAAACTTCGTTTTGCTTGTCTTGGGGCTAATTATGCGAGGGCTCCGCCCTCAACCTCCCGCAAGGAACTAAGTTCCTTGACCTCTTACCTAATTTTCCTTAATTTCCCGAAACGAACATTGTACCGATACCCTCGTCGGTTAAAGTTTCGATAAGGATAGAGTGCGGGATTCTGCCGTCGATAATGAATACCTTATGCACGCCGCGGCGGATTGCTTCGATACAGCAATTTACTTTGGGAATCATTCCCCCGCTGATAATGCCGTCACGAATGAGCTGGGGAGCGTCCGATACGTACACCTTGGGAATAAGAGTCGTGGGATCGTCCTTATCGCGGAGCAGTCCTACGATATCCGTCATTGAAATAAGACTTTCCGCTTTCAGCTCGCCCGCGAGGCGCGCCGCTACCGTGTCCGCGTTGATATTGTAAACGTTGCCCTCCGCGTCGCAACCGATTGTCGAAACGACGGGAATATATCCCTTTTCAATCACGTCTAAAATGGGCGAAGCGTTCACTTCCGTTACCTCGCCGACGAAGCCGAGCCGTTTATCCGCCACCTTTGCTTTTATCATATGACCGTCGATACCGCAAAGTCCGATTGCCTTACCGCCCTTGTTTTGCAAGAGGTTGACAAGATTTTTATTGACCTTGCCCGCAAGCACCATTTGTACGATATCTACGCTCTCTTTGTCCGTTACACGGAGTCCGTCTACGAACTCGGATTTTTTTCCGATCTTGCCGAGCATTTCGGTTATTTCGGGCCCGCCGCCGTGCACGAGCACGACTTTGATACCGATTAAAGAAAGCAACACGATATCACCCATCACGGCTTCCTTTAATTCGTCGTTGATCATAGCGTTTCCGCCGTACTTAATGACGACGATTTTATCGCTGTATTTTTGAATATACGGCAGAGCTTGGTTTAATATCTCCGCTTTTTGTTCCTTGGTAATTTTCATTATACTTTATACCTCTTTGAATTTCTGCAACTGCGTTGCATTGACCGCCTACGGCGGTATAAGCGCAACCTGCGGTTGCTTTCTTGGGGCTGATTATGCGAGGGCTCTGCCCTCAACCTCCCGCAAGAAACTAAGTTTCTTGACTTCTAATCAGGTTCTATAATCGCCGTTTATCTTGACGTAATCGTCAGTCAAATCACAGCCCCAAGCGGTTGCGGTGCCGTTGCCGTCACCGAGCGTTATCAAGACCTCGATTTCCTTTTCTAATAATACTTCTTTCGCTTTTTCTTCCGAGAAATCCACGCCCGCGCCGTTTGCGCATACCGCTACTTCGCCCTTGACCGAACGGAAGCTTACGCCTACCTTGTTCACGTCTACTTCCGCACCCGAATACCCGATCGCGCAAAGCACACGACCCCAGTTGGCGTCCGCACCGAACATCGCCGCTTTGAAAAGGGACGAGCAAATAACCGACTTCGCTACCGTTTTTGCCGTTTTTTCGTCTTTTGCTCCGCTCACTTTACATTCGAGGAGCTTCGTCGCGCCCTCGCCGTCCGCCGCAATCATTCGGCACAGATACTGCGTTACCGCCGCAAGCGCCTCGCAGAACGCGTTATAATCCGCGTCCTCCGCCACGATTTCCGTATTCCCTGCCATACCGTTTGCGAGTACGGAAACCATATCGTTCGTCGAGGTGTCGCCGTCCACGCTGACCATATTAAAGGAATTTTGAATATCCGCGGACAATGCCTTTTGCAGCATTGTTGCGGAAATTTTACAGTCCGTCGTTACGAATACGAGCATCGTCGCCATATTCGGGTGAATCATACCGCTGCCCTTAGCGATACCGCCGATACGGCACACTGTTCCGCCGACCGTAAATTCGAAGGCAATCTCTTTTACTTTGACGTCCGTCGTCATAATGCCCTCGCAGGCAAGCGTACTGTTTTCCGTGCTTAACCCTTTTACAAGCGCGGGGATACCGTTTGCGATTGGCGTAATGTCGAGGGGCTGACCGATAACGCCCGTCGAAGCTACGACGATATCCTTTTCCGAAACGCCCAACGCGTCGCCGACAAGCTTACAGGTCTGCTCGGCGATTTCAATACCGTTCGCGTTACAGGTATTCGCGTTACCGCTGTTGCAAATAACCGCGCGCGCATAGCCGTCCGCGATATTGTTTTTCGTAACCGTCAAAGGCGCGCCCTTGACGAGATTTTGCGTATAAGTAGCCGCCGCCGTTGCTCTCGTTTCACTATAAATGAGCGCAAGGTCGCGTTTGGTTTTATTTTTACGGATACCGCAATGCACGCCGTTTGCCGTAAATCCTTTTGCGGCGCATACACCGCCTTGAATTTGTTTTAACATATCTCTCTTTCTCCTTTGAGTTCCCATTTTCGTCTAACGGCGTTGACCGCTTATAAAATAAGTCCTTTGGTTTTTTCTTCGCCGAGGGCGAGGTTCATACATTCGACTGCCGCGCCCGACGCGCCTTTGCCGAGGTTGTCGTACGCCGCCATCAAGACCATTCGGTCGGCGTTGCCCGTTACCGTTACCGCCATACCGTCCTTACTCGACAGCGTGAGCGCGGAAATAAATCCCTCTTCGTCTATGCTTTCTTTATATTGCACGATTGCGCCGTTGTATTTGTTTGCATAAATTTCTTTTATCTCGTCCGCCGTCGCCTTTATTTGGTTACTAAACAAAGGCACGCTCACGAGCATTCCGCTGTAAAAATCGCCGACAATCGGACAAAACGCGGGCGCATTTGCTATCCCCGTAATCGCTTGCATTTCCTTTAAATGCTTATGCTGTTGCGCAAGCGCGTAATGGCGGGGCGCGGAAAGCAACAGACTGCGGTTCTCCGCTTCGTATTGTGCAATCATTTTCTTACCGCCGCCCGAATAGCCCGTCAGTGAATGACAGCTAAGCAGCTCGTCTTTATCCAACACACCCGCTTCTATCAACGGATACACGAGCGCGATAAACCCGCTTGCATGACACCCGGGAACGGCGATTCTTTTCGAGGATAAAATTTTCTCTTCGTGCTTTTTCGAAAGCTCGGGGAAGCCGTATGCCCAGTCGGGCAGAGTTCTATGTGCCGTGCTCGTATCAATGACGGTCACGGACGGATTTTCCACAAACGATACCGATTCCCTTGCCGCGTCGTCGGGCAGGCATAAAAACGCCACGTCCGCTGAGTTGATTGCTTCCTTTCGTGCGTTGGGGTCTTTGCGCAACGCTTCGGGCAAAACGATCATTTCCAAATCCGCCCGCGCGCCGATCCGCTCGTAAATACGAAGCCCCGTCGTACCTGCACTGCCGTCTATAAATATCTTCTTCATTTCTGTAATTCCTCTTTTACGAACGCTACTTGCGCGCGAACGGACGAGGGCGAAGCTCCGCCTGCCGAGGTGCGCTTGTTCACGCAGGTTTCTAGCGAAATTTCGTTATATAAATCTTCCTCGAATAATTCGCTGTATTTTTTATATTCTTCCAGCGGGAAATCGTCCAACACGCAATCCTTTGCGATACATTCGGCAACGATTTGTCCGACTATCTTATATGCCGCACGGAACGGCATGCCTTTCTTTGCCAAATAATCGGCAAGGTCGGTGGCGTTGATAAATCCCTTTTGCGCCGCGCGATAGGTATTTTCCGACTTCACTTTCATCGTCGCGATCATCGGCGTGAATACCTCTAAACACATTTTTACCGTGTCTATCGAATCGAAAATCGCTTCCTTGTCCTCTTGCATATCCTTGTTATACGCAAGCGGTAAACCTTTCAAGGTCGTCAAAAGCGCCATCAAGTTACCGTATACTCTGCCCGTTTTACCGCGCACCAGCTCCGCCATATCGGGGTTCTTTTTCTGGGGCATTATCGACGAGCCCGTCGTGTACGAATCGTCCAACTCAATGAATTTAAATTCCCAGCTCGACCATAAAATGATTTCCTCGGAAAAACGGGAAAGGTGCATCATAAGCACGGCGAACGCGCTCATCAGCTCTACGCAGAAATCACGGTCGGATACGCCGTCGATACTGTTTTGCATAATCCCGTCAAAGCCCAGCTTTTCCGCCGTAAACGCACGGTCGGTGGGATAGGTCGTCCCCGCCAAAGCGCAACTGCCCAAGGGGGAATAATTCATACGCTTAACGGCGTCCTCGATACGGGAAATATCACGGAGCAACATCATCGCGTACGCCATTAGCTGATGACCGAACGAAATGGGCTGTGCGCGCTGTAAATGAGTATACCCCGAAGCGATTACGTCCGCGTTCTCTTCCGCTTTCTCCGTTACCGCTTGCGCAAGCTCTTTGATAAGCGAAACGATAATTTCCGCTTCGTCGCGGAGATACAGCCGAATATCCACCGCCACTTGATCGTTACGGCTTCTTGCGGTATGCAATCTCTTGCCCGCGTCGCCGATACGCTTCGTCAGCTCCGCCTCAATAAACATATGGATATCTTCCGCGTCCGTATCAAAAGTCAGCTTGCCCGCGTTGATATCGTCTAAAATCCCCGCCAACCCGTCGATAATCAAATCGACCTCCGATTGCGGAAGTATGCCCTGTTTTGCAAGCATAGCGGCGTGCGCCATTGAGCCCTTTATATCCTGCGCGTACATACGGCAATCGAAACGAAGGGAAGAATTGAAATCGTCCGCTTTTTTATCGAGCGCTTTTTGGAAACGCCCCGCCCACATTTTTTCCATAGCTATTATTAAACACCTTTTGCCTACCGCATAGCAGTAGGCAAGGTTTCTCCGTTCATTTTTTATTGCGATAAATCGCATTGACCGCTCCGCGGTGGCAAATCAAAGATTTGCTACTTGGGGCTTCCTTTCGTGGGCTCTGCCCACACCCGCAAGGAACTAAGTTCCTTGACTTCTAACCCTAAAACGCCTTACTTCTTTGCGTTCTTTTCGTTGACCTGCGCTTGTACCTTGATGGGCAATCCGAACAGATTGATAAAGCCCGTTGCGTCCGCTTGGTTGTATACGTGGTCTTCGCCAAAGGTCGCAATCTCTTCCGAGTACAGCGAATAGTCGCTCCAAGCGCCCGCTTTGATAATGTTGCCTTTGTAAAGCTTCAACTTCACTTTACCCGTTACGTTCTCTTGCGTTTTGTCTACGAACGCCGACAACGCTTCACGGAGCGGGGTAAACCACTGACCGTTGTAAACGAGCTCTGCAAAGCATACGGAAAGTTCTTGCTTCTTGTGCGCCGTGTACTTATCGAGGCAAAGCGTTTCAAGGTAGCTGTGCGCCGCGTACAAAATTTCCCCGCCGGGAGTTTCGTATACGCCGCGGCACTTCATACCAACCAGTCGGTTCTCTACGATATCCAAAAGCCCGATACCGTTCTTTCCGCCCACTTCGTTGAGCGCAAGAATAATCTCTTTCGCGCTCATCTTCTTGCCGTCGAGGGCAACCGGTTTGCCCTTTTCGAATTCGAGCGTGATATAGGTGGGTTTATCGGGAGCTTGCAAAGGCGAAACGCCCATTTCAAGGAATCCCTCTTTTTCGTATAACGGTTCGTTGCCCGCGTCTTCCAAGTCAAGACCCTCGTGGCTCAAATGCCAAAGGTTCTTATCCTTCGAATAGTTGGTTTCACGGTTGATTTTCAAAGGCACGTTGTGCGCTTCCGCGTAGTCGATTTCCTCTTCACGGGATTTAATCGACCATTCACGCCAAGGCGCGATAATAGGCATATCGGGCGCAAACGCTTTGATCGTGAGCTCAAAACGCACTTGGTCGTTTCCTTTACCCGTACAGCCGTGGCAAATAGCGTCCGCTCCTTCCTTTTTCGCAATCTCTACGATACGCTTTGCAATCACGGGACGGGCAAACGACGTACCGAGCAAATATTCCTCGTACTTTGCACCCGCCATCATCGTGGGAACAACGTATTCGTCTACGAATTCGTCCGTCAAATCCTCGATATACAGCTTCGACGCCCCCGTTTTGATCGCCTTTTCTTCCAAGCCTTCCAGCTCGTCCGCCTGACCTACGTTTGCGCTGACTGCAATAACCTCGCAGTTATTGTAATTCTCTTTGAGCCAAGGAATGATGATAGAAGTGTCCAAACCGCCCGAATAGGCAAGCACTACCTTTTTAATGTCTTTTTTATCCATAATGTTTTCTCCTTTCGCAAATGCTTGCGATTGCATATTTATTCTTTTTATACGTACATTATACATCGCTTTTTCAGGCGTGTCAAACGCTTTTATACATTTATTTTAAAGATTTTCCGTATATTTTGTGAATATTACGCATAAATGTATAAAATATGTATAATTTACTTATTTTTGCATAAATCCTTGTATATTTTTTCCGCGTAGCGCACCGTTTCCATGCCGTCCTTGGCGTAAGCGTGCGCGCCGATTTTTTGCGCGTATTCTTGATTGAGCACCGCTCCGCCGACAACTATTTTGCAATCGGGCGCGCGTTCCTTTAATAACGCCACCGTTTCCGCCATTGACGCCACCGTCGTCGTCATAAGTGCAGATAAGCCCACGATAGGGGCATTGTGGGAAATCACGGACTTTACTACCGTTTCGGGTGGCACGTCGCGGCCGAGGTCTATCACTTCGAAGCCGTAATTTTCGAGTAAAGTCTTGACGATATTTTTTCCAATGTCGTGAATATCCCCTTTGACCGTCGCGATAACGAATTTACATTTCTTCGTTTGCGTTTCCCCCGTGGAAAGCATACGTTCTTTTATCGCCTCGAACGCCTGTTTCGCCGCTTCCGCGCTCATCAAAAGCTGGGGCAGATACGCCCGCTTTTCCTCGTACGCCACGCCGATTTCGTCTAACGCGGGCACGATTTCTCCGTTCACGACGGACAACGGGTCGCAAGTTTGCAACAACTGCTTACACAGCGCAAACGCCCGTTCCTTTAAGCCTTTCTTTATCGCCGTTTGCAAGGAAGATCCGTCCTGTAATTCCGCCGTTACGGCAAGCGACGCCGTCTGTAATTTTTCGGTGGCAAAGCGGATATATTCCCCACAGTTTTCGTCCCCGCCGTTCAGTGCCAAAAAGGCACGGTAGGTTTTTTGCATTTCCACGGAAGCCGGATTGAGTATCGCACCCGAAAGTCCGTTTTCCAAGGCAAGGGCGAAAAAGGAAGCGTTGACCGTTTCCCGCGAGGGAAGTCCGAACGATACGTTCGAAACGCCGAGCACGGTATGCAAGCCCATTTCACGGGAAACAAAACGCAGGGAATCCAGCGTCGTGCGGGCGGCGTTTTTATCCGTCGCCACCGACATCGTCAGCGTATCGACGAAAATATCTTTCTTCTTTATCCCGTATTTCTCCGCTTCTTTCACGATTTTTTCGGCAATTTGCACTCTGCCCTGCCAGGTATCGGGAATCCCGTTTTCGTCCAAGGTCAGCGCAACCACCGCTCCGCCGTATTTTTTCACGAGCGGGAACACCGCGTCCATGCTTTCCTGTTTTCCGTTGACGGAATTGACAAGCGGTTTACCGTTATACACGCGAAGCGCGCTTTCGAGCGCAACGGGGTCAGAAGTGTCGATTTGCAAGGGCAGGTCCACCACCGCTTGGATTTTTTCGATATATTCGGTCAGCGTTTGTTTCTCGTCGATATCGGGCAAGCCTACGTTCACGTCGAGAATATGCGCTCCGTTTTCTTTTTGCGCCAACGCCTCGTTCAACGCGTACTCGGTATCCCCCGCCAACAACGCCTGTTTAAAGCGTTTCTTGCCCGTGGGATTGATACGCTCGCCGATAAGCAACGGTTTATCGAACTCCACCGCGTGCGTGTACGAGGACACGCAAGAAATATTCTTTTCCGTTATCGGCAAAGTCGGAATATCCGCAATCGCGTTTACCGTTTCTTTTATATACGCGGGCGTAGTACCGCAACAACCGCCCACTATGCGCGCGCCCTTTTTTACGAGCTTTGCTATCTCGCAAGCGAATTCCTTTTCGTCCACGTCGTAATAGGTCTTTTTCCCGTCCGTTTGCGGAAGTCCCGCGTTGGGCTTCACGAGTACGGGTACGGAAGCTTTGGCTAAAAGCTCCTCTACCACGGGCGCAAGCTGTTTCGGACCGAGCGAGCAATTCGCGCCCAAAGCGTCTACGCCCATTCCTTCGAGCATAGCGACCATTGCCGCAGGCGACGCACCCGTCGTCAGCTTCCCGTCCCCGCCGTAGGCATTGGACACGAATACGGGCAAATCGGAATTTTCCTTTACCGCCAAAAGCGCGGCTTTCGTTTCGTAGCTATCCCCCATCGTTTCAATGAACACGAGGTCGGCGCCGTATTTTACGCCCAGTCTAACGGTGCAAGCGAACAGCTCGACGGCTTCTTCAAACCCGAAATCCCCGTACGGCTTTAACAGCTTTCCCGACGGTCCGATATCGAGCGCGACAAACTTTTGCTGTGTGCCTTGGGAAAGGCTTGCGCCTTTGCGGGCGTTTTCGATTGCCGAAGCGATAATTACTTCCAACTCATCAGGAGAGAATTTCAAAGCGTTTGCGCCGAAAGTGTTGGTACAAACGATATGACAGCCCGCGTCGAAATAGGCGCGGTGGATATCCGCAACCGTGTCCGCGTGCGTGATATTCCAGCGTTCGGGCAGTTCGCCAAGCGGTAACCCCGCCTGTTGCAACAAAGTGCCCGTTCCCCCGTCCAGCACGACGGTATTTTGTTGTAAAAATTCTCTTAATTTCATATCATTTTCTCAATATCGGCACGATCGCCGTTACCGATTTCGTTGGCGTCATTAACAGTGATTCGTTCAAGGTTAAGCCGATTTTCCGTTCAGGCGAAAGTAATGCAAAAATCTTCTTTTGCGCCAACAAAGGAAAATCGCCGTAGCCTGCGCTGAACCGCGCGCCTATCTTATACCCTCGGTTTTCCCATTCCGCTTGTAAATCCTTGCAAAAACTATCGCAAAGACTCTCTATTCGCTCCGCGCCGATTGCTTGAAAGAATAACGCTTTCGTCGGCGATATTTCTCCGTAACGGATAATCAGTCTGTCGATACCCAAGCCCACCGTTCCGCCAAATACCACGGCGTGTTCCGCTTGGCAAAGCTTGGCTTTTACAAGCGCGCTCTCCCCCGCCTCGTCTAAAATTTGCACGATTTCCTGTGCCTTGCCCACCGCATAACAAACGCGGTAAGAACAAACGGGTAACGCTTCTTGCAAGCACTCGGCAAGCAACCGCTCCGCGCCCTCGTCCGTCCGTGTTCTTTGCCCTGCGTAACGGAGTATTTCCGCCTCGTTCACACTCGGTAGCGCGTAATTTTTTACGAATACGCCGTTAAGCATTTTTACCTAAAATATCCGAAAGATTGTTCTGTATCTTCGCCGCCACGTCCGGCTTATTCATCGAATACACGTGTACGAAGTTTACGCCGTTTGCGTACAGGTCGATAATTTGGTCGGTCGCATACGCAATGCCCGCCTGCTTCATTGCCATCGGGTCGTGTCCGAATTTATCCACAAGACTTTTAAAGCGTTGGGGCATAAACGAGCCCGAAAGAGTAATGGCACGTTCTACCTGTTTCGCATTCGTAATCGGCATAATGCCCGCAATCACGGGCACGGTGATTCCCGCCTCACGGATTTTATATAAGAAATTATACAGCAAATTGTTATCGAAAAACATCTGCGTCGTTAAAAAATCACAGCCCGCTTCTACCTTTTCCTTTAAATGGCGAATATCCTCTTTTTGCGATTCGCTTTCGGGGTGCACTTCGGGATAGCACGCACCGCCGATACAAAAATCTGCACCGCTTGCTTTTAATTCCGCTATTAAGTCTACCGCGTGGCGGTAATCCCAGCGCGAACGGTCTGCGCCCTGCATATCCTTGGGAATATCCCCGCGGAGCGCCATTACGTTTTCAATTCCCGCGTTCTTAAAATCGGCAATCCGCGCGCGTACCGTTTCTTTCGTGGACGATACGCAAGTCAGGTGCGCCAGCGACGGCACGCCGTACTCGCGTTTAATATCTTCCGCTATTTTCAGGGTATATTTACTCGTTCCCCCGCCTGCACCGTAGGTAACGCTCATAAACGCAGGTTTAAGGCGCGCGATTTCTTCCGTCGCCGTCTTTACACTGTCGTAAACGTCGTCCGTTTTCGGCGGAAATACCTCGAAAGAAAGACTGTATTCGCTTTTCTTAAAAACTTCCGTCAGTTTCATTCGTTTCACCTCGGAAAATACTTCGTATTTTACCATTTTTTATTATACTACAAACGGTAGGTTTTTTCAAGGCTTTTTTTATCGTTTTTCGCATTTTTTTATTCCCGCTTGACAAAAAAGAAAAAAGAGGATATAATGTCGGTATGCAAACGAATTACACCCTTATCCCTATCGCGCATATCCGTACCGATTTTCAAGAGAAATTCGGTATTCCCCGCCAAAGCGGCAGAGCCCCGTCTTTGCTCGCCCGTATCGTTTTCGAGGAAGCATTCCGTTCTCCCGATTGCTTACGGGAAATAGAGGGGTTTTCCCATCTTTGGCTGTTATTCGATTTTTCGCTGACCCGCGATAAAGGCTGGTCGGCAACCGTCCGACCGCCCCGCCTTGGCGGAAACAAGCGAGTGGGCGTTTTTGCCAGCCGTTCTCCTTTCCGTCCCAACCATATCGGACTTTCCTGCGTGAAATTAGAACGCATAGAACGCACGGAAAACGGCTTAGAGCTTATCGTTTCAGGCGCGGACCTTTTGGACGGTACTCCGCTATTTGATATCAAGCCGTATCTGCCCTTTGCCGACTGCAAACCCGAAGCGGTAGGCGGGTATGCAGTCGAGCACCAAAACGAGCGTTTGGCGGTCGATTTTCCCGAAAATCTGCTTACAAAAGTATCGACGGAAAAGCGCACGGGGCTTATGGAATGTCTTGCCGACGATCCCCGACCTTCTTATCAAGACGAACCCGATCGCGTTTACGGAATGGCGTTCGCAGGGTTAGAAATCAAGTTCACCGTAGCAGGCAGCACGCTGACGGTAACCGCCGTCGAATAAGGGATACTATTTATAAAAAGCGGGCGAATCGTAAAAACGATTCGCCCGCTTTTTATTTTATGCTGTTACAAAGTCACTTCCCCGTCCGTACAAATAACTTTATCCGCGGGAGGGTTCCCGAAAGGCTCCTTTTCAATTGTATTCCATTGCTCAACCGTACCTTTAAACTCAATGTTCTCCAAGCTACTACAAAACGTGAACACTCGATCACCAATGCTTGTTACGCTGTCGGGAATCGTTATGCTTGTTAAATTATAGCACTGACCGAATGCCTTATCCCCAATGCTCGTTACACTGTCGGGTATCGTGATACTTGTTAAATTGATGCAACCAAAGAATGCCCCATCCCCAATGCTTGTCACGCTGTCAGGTATCGTTATGCTTGTTAAAATACTGCTTGTTATATTATGGGAATCGGAGGATGAGCCACAAAAATAAGAGAATGCATACTTGTTGATTTCTGTAATACCGCTC
Source organism: Candidatus Scatosoma sp. (assembly GCA_045588185.1). Taxonomy (GTDB): domain Bacteria; phylum Bacillota; class Clostridia; order Christensenellales; family Borkfalkiaceae; genus Scatosoma. The sequence continues at coordinate 57,023 of JAZNDR010000023.1, forward strand.
GGCAAAGTCAGCCTCGTTTCGTCCCCGACATAACCAACCAATATTTTATCGTTACCGTCAGTATAAATTATGTATCCATTTTTCTTTGATAATTTACTTTTATACGGCTCTACATATATCGCTAACGCATAATAGCCTATCATACCATTATCACTGCTTCCTACCGTTATTGAAAGGGCACTTTTATTATACACTTCTACAAGATGATAACAATCGGAGAATGCACCATACCCAATACTTATCACGCTTTCGGGGATCGTGATGCTTGTTAAGCTACTACAAGCATAAAACGCCTCATCCCCAATCGTCGTCACATTGTCGGGAATTATAAACGAGTCCACCGTTTTCCCTATTGCATATTGTATCAGACTTTCTCCATCTTTTGAGTATAAATTACCATCTATCGACCGATATACCTCGTTATCGTCGGCTACTTGTATATTCATCAAACTTTCACAAGCTAAAAACGCCGCCGTCCCAATACTCATTACACTGTCGGGTATTGTGATACTTGTCATATTTTGGCAAACGCCAAATGCTCCATCGCCAATCTCCGTTACACTTTCGGGTACATCTACGCTCTCAATATTGCGACAATAGGCAAATGCGTACACAGAAATTATTTCAATGGAATCGGGAATAACGACATCCTCAAAAGAGCAATAAGCAAACGCGCATTCCCCAATTACCGTTACAGGTAAATTCTCATAAGTTGCAGGAATAACCAATTTGTCCGTGATAGATACTATTTCCTCATACACTTCACGAAATTCCTCTTCATCTTTATAATCGCTTATATCTTCATAGT
>JAZNDR010000024.1:0-19031 GCA_045588185.1 Candidatus Scatosoma sp.
CTCATACAGTCAAGCTCTCTATTTGAAGGCGTTTCCACTTGTTTATCGTAAAAGTGCGTTTCGGGAAAAGTCCCCTCTAAAAGCGAATTGCAACCGAATGCAATCGTTTTTACTCCACGCGTATTTTCATAGGTGAGCTTACCCGTTTCTCCCTCAAAGTCAAATTGAAACCATTTCCAACCCATCGGGTTTTCTTCTAACGCGTACCTTACGCCGTCTATTTCCTTTTCAAACGGCGTATGCGCTTTTCCGTAATCTACGTGGAGCGACAATTCAGTAAGCTCCGCCTGCAATTTCTTGTATGCCTTTCCTATCGGCAACCTCTTGTCCTGCAAATATTCGTATATTTCATGCACGAATTGTTCGTAGATATAATCCCCTTCCATATCTCCGTTACATTGCGTATCCCCTTGACATACGAACATAAAATTCTTTTCAGGAAAACAAAATGCCAACTGACTTCCCATTCCCAGGATTGCAAAACCGTGTTTCGTAATCCAAATTTGATATCCGTAGCCTTGCTCGTGTCGCATTGTAAAATGATTTTCGCAAATATTTGAAATCTGCTTGCTCGTTGCCTTTTCCATATACCAACGGGGAATAAGCTGTTCTCCTTTATATTCGCCCATATTTAAAAGCAGCTCGCCAAACTTCGCAAAATCCCGTAAAGTACATACAACGCCACTACCGCCCCAAGAATACCCATCAGGCGATTTTACGCACCATATATCCTTACTCACGCCTATCTTATCAAATACGGGACGCATATATTCCAAAAACGGTTTTCCCGTAATCTTCTCCACTAACACGTCAAGAATAAAACTCCCCGAGGTATTGTAGTTAAACACCGTCCCCGCAGGCTTTAACGCTTTACTACGCGTAGGATGATTAAAAAATGTCCACGCCCATTCCTTGTAATCGAGTGCAAAATACGTATCCGTCAGCATCGGTACGGACATTTTTAAGGCGTCCTCTACCGTACATTCTTGCATCCATTCGTGTTGTTCGGTTTGCACCAAATCGGGAATTAAATCTACAATTTTATCCTCTAACCGAATTTTACCCTCCCCGATAAGCATACCTATTGCGATAGATACGTACGTCTTACTTGACGAATATAATCGGTGCATAAAATCTTTATCAAAAGGCTTATAATACGCCTCCGTTAAAATTTTTCCGTTTCGCACCATCATAAACGAATGCAAGTTCGTCTTTCTCTCTTTCAAGCGTTCGATAAATTTTAAAATCCTTGCAGAATTTAACCCCTCTTCTTCGGGCTTTGCGAAGATGAAATCGTTTACCATAGTCTTCCTCTTTTATTTTTCGTTCGTAGCGTTATAGGTAGGGTTGAGTTCTCGCCAAACGTCGGTGTGTGCTTCGCAATCAAGAAAATGCGCAAAGAGTTGTTGCTTTTCCTCCGTCGTAGCTTCCTCGTATAAGCCCCGAAGTACGCCGTCGTACACCTCTCGCATACTCACGCAAAACTTATGCCAGCCTTCTTTCCATTGACCGTTTTTTAATTCCTCATTGCGTTTCTCAAACGCCGTCATAATCTCTTTTGCTTTTTCGCCCTTAGCAACGTCAATACTACTATTGCCAAATACAAGGGGTATAAATTGCATTTTCAATTCGTCCGTAATATCGACCTCGACCAAAAGCCCCGTATACCACGTCTCTTTCATTCCTGCTTTGGTAAAATGGAAATTCCCCTGCCCGTATAAAATATGTCCGCCCTCGTATTCCTCGTAACAACCTATACAATGGCTGTGCTGGGTAAGCACTACGTCGGCACCGCAATGCACCATTTCTCTACAAAGATTACGAAGCCGAGGCGAAGGATAACGCACGTGCTCCTTACCGCCGTGATAAATGACAATCACGTAGTCCGTTTCCTTTTTCAACGTTCGAATATCCTGCATAGTAAGGAACGGGTCGAATGGATTTGCACCGATACGGTCGGGCAACGCGTACGAAAATTCGTGCTCACATACGTTGATGATACCGATTTTCTTTCCCTCTTGCTCCATTAAATACGGCTTTCGGGAAAGCTCTTCGTTATCGCCTATCCCGAAATAAGGCAGCCCTACCCGTTCAAGCGAGTCCGTCGTATCTTTCAAACCCTCAATCCCATAATCAAAGGTATGATTATTGGACAACGCCACGTCGGTAACGCCAAGCTTTTTCAACGCGTCCGCACATTTTTCATCCGCTTTTAAATTAGGGCCGAATTTTTTAATGGCATTGTCCGATTTCGTCAATGCACATTCCAAATTTATAATTGTTCTATCCGCATTTTTAATAAGCTTCGCAACGTCGCCAAACAATTCGTCTGTTTTTCCTTCGATGAAAAGCTGTTCCGATTCCTTTGTCGGCACTACGTCTGCACCAAATAGTATTTTCATATTCCTCAACTACTCTTCTTTTTAATCAACTATTTACGTAACGGATTTCTCGTTTTCAGCCGTAAGAAATCACGCCTATTTATTTTTTATACTGTTATTAGCTCTTTTTAGCTTCAATAAACACTTTATTTCTGCCAAAAGAAAGCGTTTCTGTTACGCCCTCGAAAGCAAACGTCGCTTCCATACCCGTCGGCAAATCAATTAAAAATTCCGTGCCGTTTTTTCCTCGACTAAACCCAACGGCTATCTCGCCCGCTTCCGTCTGTATTTTTCCCTCCGCCTCGGCAATTTTATCAAAACACAACGGACGAATTTCCACTTTTTTATAACCGCTCTCTTTTCGTTGAATCCCTAAAATATACTCGAAAAAGCATTTTACAAACGCTCCAAACATCGGATGATTATGACTTCGCGCGTTTTTCCAACTCTCCCAAAGCGTTGTTGCGCCTGCGTTTTTCCACGCCTTAAACGAACCCTCGTCCTCTGAATCCCAAAGCTCGTACACGACGTTCGCCTCGCCAAGCTTCAATAACGTTTCCACAAGAATTTTCGTGCCGAATATCCCCGTGTCAAACCTCTTTAACGCACGGTAGCGCGCAATCAAATTCTTCTCCGTACGCATATCGCCTAGTCCGATTGACAAAGCGAAAGCGTTAGAGGCTTGTTCGTTGTTACAATAATCGCCCGTTTCCGCGTTAAAAAACGCTTTATTGATTGCATTTTTATACGCCTGAGCAAGCGCAAGCCAATCGACATTATCCCCAATTACTGTTGCGATTTCCGACAGTTTCAAAAGACAATCGACAAACAAACAGCTATTCACAAACTCCGTCGGCAATAAACGTTCGCAAGGCGAAGACCAGTCCCCAAGGCATCTTGACTTGCGTTTTTTCATTAAAATCAACCCGTTTTCAGCCGTTTCCGATTGCATAAATTCTACGTATTTTTTCATTTGGGGATAGTAGTTTCTTAATAATTCTTTCTCCCCGTAATGCTGGTAGTAAAAATACGGAACGGTAATGATTGCCGAGCTCCACCCCCCCGGACCGCCCGCGCACCCTACGAAACAGGGTGCGGTATAATGCACAAACCCCGTTTTTGCGTCTTGACAATCCGAAATATCTCTAATCCATTTTTTATAAAGTGCCTTGGAATCAAACAAAGTCATTCCCGATTCCACGAGCAACTGTCCGTCTCCTGTATATCCCTTACGTTCGATTTGCGGGCAATCCGTCGGTACGCCGCATTGATAATTTCCCGCTTGCGTTCGAACGTATGCGTCGTAAATCCAATTTACGATTTCGCTGTCCGTTTTTAAAGCGGAAGTGTTTTTGATGTCTGCGTGCACAACAGCGACTTTCACGCAGTCAATACTATCGTCCCCGTTCAAGCTTGAAATCTCGAAATAACGGAATCCGTGCCACGTAAAACGCATACTATGCTGCGTTCTGCCATCCGTATAAAAAACACATTTTTGCGCATAACAATGTTCAATATCCAGCTCGCCGTTCTCGCATAACGCTTCGCCGTAACTACATACGACAACGTCGTTTTGTTTTTTAGAGGTTTTGATAATTGCATAGCCCGTTACGTTTTCCCCGACGTCATATACTTTTCCGTATTTAGAAAAGCCGACAAACTTCGGCTCAACATAACGAATTATCCGATTCGGCGGACAATCGTTTCGACAATAATCCGCTTCCGGAGCTTCTACCTCTTCCACAAAGCACCACTTGCTATCGTCAAAATCCGCAGACGAAAAATCGGCAATCTCTTGCGTTTCGTCCTGTTCTTCGTGAAATATCCCGCTTTCCACCAAAAAGCTTTTTTTCCATTTTGCCTTGCTATCGGACAGGATTTCTTCTTTTCTTCCGTCCTCGTACTCCACGACGATACGGAAACAAGCCTTGGTATCCCCGTAATTTCTAAACCCGTTATGTTTATCTAATCCCGAACGATACCACCCGCCTGCAACGATAAGCCCTATCGCATTTTGACCTTGACGAACGAAAAACGTAACGTCAAATTCAGAAACGTATATCCGATAGGAAAGCTCGTCCTTAAAAAACTCATCTGCGTAAAAATATGTATTTACATCAGCGCGTTCTTGTTTATTATATTGAGAATATGGAGTAATATACAAATCATCGCTAATCTTTTCCCCGTTTATATACGGTTCGCAAAAACCAAGCACACTCAAATACAGCGTAGCTTTTTTTATCGTACCGTTAAGCGAAAACGCTTTACGAATATAAGGAAATTGATAAGAAGTGTTTGGTCTTACATAACTCGCTTCCCCAAAAAAATCAAAAAATTTCATACTTTGTTTTAACTACCTATAAACAATACAACCGAAACGTTCGGTTGTATTGTTTTTCACTTTTTTAATAAGGCAACAAGAATACACCCTCGCCGCTTGCTAAATAAAACTCTGTTTTCCCATCTTTTAAGAAACTGTTTTTCGGCTCGCCGTTACGATAGGTTTGTACTTTCTTGAAATCACCGCCAAATTCCACCGTAACTTTGATATCCGTTAAATCCACAAGCGAAGACGTATCTGTCGTGTTTACTACGAAGTAGCCGAATTGATCCTTTTCTTTATCATATAACTCGGTTACAAGCAAAAGTCCGCCGCTGTCCTGTTCCACGTTCACCACGTGTTTCAAGGTATTGTTCGTTACTCCGCCGTAAAAACCTGAATCGCCCGGAACAACAGCCTTGGAATATTTACGCAAACCCTGATATTCAAAGTGCATCAACGCTTTCGCCATACCCTGCATTTCAGAATGAATTTTTTGCATTGAATAATATACGGGATTCGGATTTCCCTCGCGGTCTACAAACGACGCGGTAGGCTCGTAATATTCGTTACCCTCATTCACGACAGGGAAAAACGTCCAGTAGCTGAACTGTTTAATTCCCATCGCCATACCGATATTCATTTGCCAGTACATATCCCGTTCAGATGGCGTGCGGCAAACCCAAGCGCCCGTTTTAAAAGCACACGTTTGAAAAACCTTATCGAATCTCAATCCCTTTTCTTTGCAAAATTCCGCTACAATTTGCGCGTTACGCAAATGATCTACTTTAATCGAATGCATTTCGGCATTATTTCCGTGAATGGGATAATCGTCATAGCAGATATTTTCCTGCGGCTGAACGATATTGTAAAAATCCTCTAAATATTTTTCATACGCCGCTTTTGTGGAAAGCGCGCCGTCGTTACAATATTTTTTTGTTTCTATCCCGGGAGAAAGCGGATTTAAATTCATATGCACGTAGGCGTTCGGCGCAGCCTTTTTTATGGCTTGATACACTTCGCCCATCGCGTGAAAGGTGGTATATCTCGGCTCGTCTATCAAACTTACGCCATAGAACGCAGGATGATCCTTAACATCGTCCAAGCAATCGTAAACAAACGCGTCTAAATCCTCTTGCGTTGCAAAGGAATTTTTCCCGTACTTATAGTCGGAATCGATCAATGAAAATTTATCGGTTTCTTCCGACCAAGTATACTTTGTGTCATCGTTAAACGCACCCGAAAGGGAGTGTAAATTGCTTTCGAAAATAAGGCATTTCAAGCCCTGCTCCCACGCCATATCCAAAATTTCCGTCATGGACCAAGAAACGCTGTCGCCGTCGCTTGAAACGGTATTTGTAATGCCGTTATAGTTAAAAACGTAGTTGATAAACAGCGTATTAAGCCCTGCGTCCTTATACTTTTTGAGATTCTCCGCGGTGTATAACGATTCGTCGAAATAGGTTTTATCTTTGTTTTTCCCAGAACCTGTCGCCCACCAGTTATGATAAATCCCGCTATACGCAAACGTCGTAAACTGCTCGTCGTTGTTCTGATAATTCGGTGCGCCCTCGTTAGGGTTGCCTTGCCCGCCGCCGCAAGCGGCAAACGAAGACAGCCCGCAAACGATTGCCAATATACAGCTTATTTTTTTTAATATGTTTCGCACGAATATTCCTCCCGTTATTCTACGTTGTTAAGAGCTTTCAATTGCGCTTTATAAGGATTGTCGTCTTTCATACCGTTAATCAAGCCTGCAAGCGTATCCGACGGTTGATAATGCTTAAACGTAACGCTTTTAATCGTTTGATCCGATTCGCCCGTCGTCGCCCATATATTTCCGTATAACACAATCTTGTTATTCTCTTTGAGTAAATGCGACTTACTTGTTATCGGTTGAGAAATTTCTTTTTCAAGCGTCAAGGTATTATCCCCCGCAACCGAATAAAGCAATACCGTAGTCGTGATACTACTATCGCTATCCCCGTCGATTACTTCGTAGCCGTAAATAAGTAAGTAGTGTTTCTCTTCCGACATACTCGAAATGCCCAAGCCTGAAATCGCCGTTTTAGGATCAAAGTCCATTTTTCCTGCATTATAATTAAAACCGCGAACAACCCAAAGATTGTTTTTATTACCAGGCGCAGACGCATAATAGAAGATGCCCGCTGCCGACCATTCGGGACGGCCCTCGTAGGTTGAAGAAGTTTCTACCGGACAAGTAAGCTCGGAGAAACCTTTTTCCGCTCTAAACGCAACGTTGGGAACGTTTTGACCTGTGAATTCAAGCATAACAAAATTATTTTTCGCCGTGCCTTCCAGCTCGATATATTCGATACCCGAAACGGGCTTGAACGTATAATTTGCTTTCGTACCGTCAATTGCGCCAAGCGTAACCGTTCCGTAGGAAATCGTCTTTACCGAATCCTCCGTCGTCGTGCCGTCGCTAAATTTCGCAAGTACCTTTACCGCCACCTGATCGTCGGTTTCATAGTTGCCTTTAAGCGTATGCTCGCGCGCATTTTCGTCATAGGAAGCCACTAACGTACCGTTTTCGTATACGTCGTACCCGATTGCAAACGCTTTCTTCGTCCAGCTTACGCTGTAATTTTTCGTTTCAAGAGGAAGAGGCGTTCTTACAACGCCGACGTCTGCAACAAAGTCTTGTATCGCGGTCGTCATATAAATACCGTTATAAACGGGTACAACCTTCACGGCATATTCTCCGTCGGCTTTATCTATAAATGAATATGCGGTATCCTGAACGTCCGCGTAGTTTTCGCCTACCCAAACGCGGTATCCCGTGGCATTCTCTACGGCGTTCCAAGTAAGCACTTTTTCCTCCGCGTTATACGAAAGCTCCGCTTTGGTTTCCTGCGTCGGATCGTAGGCATTGACGGTAAGCGTAGTCTCCGCTGTTCCCGCCACGTTCGAAGCTTCTAAATGGAACGTGTATATGCCCGCTCTTGCGAAAGTGTAGCTCGTCGCCGACTCGTCAAGCGTAATCGTTTCTTCCATTACGGGGTCCGTTTCCGCCGTCGGAACTCCAAGATAGGTTACGTCTACCGACTTAAACAGAATGGAATCCTGTAATTCTGCGGGTGTAACGGTAAGATTTGCCACGTTTAGCAACGCATTGTAAGTACGCTTTGCGCCCACTTCCGTAACCGAAACAACGTTTGGCGTATTAAATGCAGCCGCATTCGGCAACACGGTTATATCCCATACGAGGAAGTCAGTATCCCCGTTTTTATTTCTTTCCAGTTTAAAGCTATAATCCGCCGCGTTTCTGCACGCGTAAACCAGCGTGTTTTGCTGAACGAACTCTCCGCCGTCAATCTTTACGTAGAGTTTATAAACCGCGTCGTCCTCCATTTCAATATAATTGCGGAATAAAAGCTCTGACCCGATTGCCACGGATTCAGGCGGTCTTGTTTCCCAAGTAAACGCTTCCTCATCTTTTCCGCAGGCTGATAACGCCGAAACGGCGAACAGGCTTGACGCTAAACATACCGCGCCTAATTTTTTCAAAAATTTATTATTCATATTTCCTACTCCTTATATAATAAGTTAAAATCTTACTTGTCTAATCAACCTTTTAAACCGCCGACGGACATATTTGTCAGCATCGTTTTTTGGAATGCGCCGAACAAGGTTAAAGGCACTAAGCTGGACATAAACACCGCCGCAAAGAATTGAGGATCCATTTTTTTGTTTAAACGGTTGTATATCCCAAAAGCAAGATTTGGATAACTATGTAAATAAATCTGCGTTGTGGAAAAGTTATTCCACGCACCCATAACCTGATTGATATATAAAGCGAGCACGCACGGCATAGCTTGCGGTAAAATAATCGTGAGAAAGGTTCTTAACCTCGAAGCACCGTCAATATATGCCGCCTCGCTGTAATCCTTGCTGATACCTTTGAAATATCCGTACAAAATCAGCGCCATCATATCAAAGCCTGTAAAATACGTAAGCATAAACGGAACGGGATTATCCAGAAAATTCAATGCCCTCATGAATTTATAAGACGCAGGGCCAGAGCCCACGACGGGAATGGTAATTCTAAATATGATAACCGCATAAAAAAATTTCTTAAACGGGAATTTATACCGTGCCAAGGGATACGCAACGCAAATGCTTGCGATTAAGTTTATCGCCTGACCGCCAAACGCCATCCAAATGGAATTTAACGCCATTCCCCAAAAACCTACGCGAACTGCCTTAAACGACGAATTTGTAAAACTTAAAATTTCGCTGTATATACTCAAATTGAAAGAATCGGGCAACGAAATACTGCTTTCTTTCAATTCTTCATAACCCTTCAAGGAATTACAAAACACCCAAAACAACGGATAAATGCAAATTACGGCAAATATAACGAAAATTACTCCGTATACGATAAAGGTTATTTTTTGGCTTGTATCCATTCTGACTTTACGAGGCTTAATTTTAACAAGAGAATCTTGATTGTTTTTCATAATAAACACCTCTTAATACTCCACCGGCTCGACCGCTTTTTCCAAACCGTATTTCCCGATAAGAACAACCGGTATCGTCATTGCCGTCAGTACAACGCCCACTGCCGCAGGATATCCGTAAGAATTTACCGCTTGGTTAGAGTTGGAAATTTTAGCCGTCAATAAGTATAGATACGAGCCTATCGTACCCGTATTATATTGTAATTCCGTGTAAAGGTACACCTGACCGTCAAAGGTAAATACGGAAGCAAAATTGCCAATCATACAAACGACAACCGTCGGCCATACGAGCGGCACTGACACAAGGAAAAATTCTTTGATAAATCCAAGCCCTTCCAAACGCCCTACTTCAAACAACTCCCCGGGTATACGCGCATACGCGCCCGAAATAATGATATTAAAGCCCACGATATGCGGCAACACGTTTAAAACGACGATAGAGGCGAAAGACGTTTTCAACGATACCAATAATCCGCTTCTAAGTACGTCGTCTGAAAAATTTATGCCCAACGCTTGACCCAGCGCAATAACGGGACCGTTCGGATCAATCATTTTTTTCATAATCGACACCCATACAATACCTGCAAGTATCGACGGAATCATAAAAATCATACGGAAAACGTAATGCCCTACGATTTTCTTAAATAAAATATACGAGGAAATCATAGACGGCAATACGCAAACGACGTTGACAAGAAACCATAATAATAAGGTTCTGCCTAAAATAGAACCAAGCGATTGCCTCGGTATACTCTCAATATACATTTCTTCCGCTTCGCCCGTAAACGTTTTAAATACTTGCAAAATATTATCAAACGTAAAATTTCCGTAGTCGTCTTGAAAGGCAAGTAAAATAGAGCTAAAATTCACGTAAACCCAAAAGACTAAAAACGCCACAAACGGAATTCCTATCATAATCAAACAAAACACAATCGCGTGTCTATCTTCAAGGCTATAATTTTTCTTCAATCTTTCCGACAGCCTCATTAGTTTGCTCCCGCTTCTTTTTCAAGTTTATAACCGCCGTAGCCCATATAAGTTGCCCAGTTCGTTTCAGCCGCCGGCAAAATACCCTTAATCCCAAGCGCAGCGTCGCCGTAGTAGTAAGCGTTTGCATAATATGCGTAATCTCTCGTTTTCACGTCCTCAATAGTCCCCATAAGCGCCACTGCGTCTTTAATCGAGTTTGCGGCAAGCGAAGGAATCAAGAAAAGTCTTTGGCATTGCTTACGCACAGAACCTACGTAAAAGTCCGTCGAAGTGATATAATCGGTAGAAGCAATAATGTCTTGCGCACTCTTAATAAACGGAGCCTCGTCGCTTCTCAATTCGCCTGTTGCATATGCACTGCAAAGGCTGTATTTTGCTTTCGCGTCCGCGGCGTCTTGGCTGGCGAGCATTCTTAAAAACAACTTTGCAATATTCGCTTTATCCGCCGTCGCTTCATTCGAAATATATGCGCTCGACCGTAAACCAAAGAACCCGGAACGGCGTGCTTCGTATACGCGGTCTACCATTTCGTCGGTGAGCGTTACCGAACAAGCGCTTTCCGTTTCCGTTTTTATTTGCGCTTTGGTCTTATCCTCGTCCACAAGCTTAACCATATAGCTTAAAACTTCGTCGCACTTTGCCTTATCCGCGCCGTTGTTTCCGTCTAAACCGAGCTTGACGCCCAACGCGGAAATTACGGGTACTTTAATAAAGTCAACGTTATTGATTTTCGTGGAGAAATTTTCCCGTACTTCGTTCAGGAAATACGAACCGTCGAAAGTAAACACGGCTCTGTTCATCATTACCTGTGCGTGCGCGTCGTCGTGGCGTTGCGCTTCCGAACCTACCGTCGAATACTCCTTATCAAAAAGATGGAAATACACTTCAAGAATATCCATTAAATCTTCGCTTGCGGTTTTTTTCCAGCCGTCGCGCTTCACCGTGCCGTCTTCGTTCAACGCGTAATCTAATGCAAATAATTGGTCGTATTCTTCCACACCGAGCATTTGCGCCATATGGGTAAACAGAGGACTCAGCGTATATCCGTAAGCGTTATCGCCGCCCCAAGCAATAGGATATGCGCCAACCTCGTCGTACGCGTCTAAAATAATATCGTACATTTCAAATAATTCGTCCGTTGTACGGGGCATTTCAGTAATCTCTGAATATTCGGCAAGAAGCGAAGTATTTACGACAAGCGCACTTGGACTCTTATACCAGTAATACGCATAAAAATCATTGCCCGAGCTTACGTATTTGTGAATCCCTTCGGAAGTCGCTTTAATGGTTTGTTCGCTTTCCGTGCCGTCGAAATTGATTGCTTTCGAATTATACACGTCGTTAAGATTTACAGCGCAAACCCCGTACTCCTCGTCGAGCACGTCGTCCACGTCTACGCCTTCCGTAACAAACAAATCTATACCGTTTACGTTATTACGCATTTCCGAAAGCGCCTGAGCACCCGAATAACCTTCTACGGGCGTCATAATGTTTACCTTATAACCGTCGTCCTTGTATAAGGCTTCAAATTTTTCCTTGACTTCCTCAATCCAAGCCGAACCGTAACCGCCGTCAATCATCTTGACGTTAATCGTTAAGGGATCGGAGCTTGTTTCGTCAGTACCGCTACATCCTGCCGCAGTAAATACACTGCCTGAAATCGCCATACAAAGAGCGAGCGACATACTTCTTTTCCATTTCAATTTCATTTTCATTTCCTTTTTTCCTTTTTTATTTTTACGGCAATTATCGCAAGGCGTAACTGCCGATTTTATTTTATCCAGCCGAAATCCCGCGGCGTTACTAACACCTTTCCGAGCGTTCTAACGGGACTTTCGTCCTTTTGCCAACACGCACCGTCCGTCGTTTTTAAGAGTACTTTATACGGCAAGCGAACAAAACCGCTCGATTTCTTATCTATCTTGACGATAAGATGCGTTTCCGCTCCGCTCGATATATCCTCTGCCTGCCACTTCCCTTTCTCTTCCTCAATCCGTTCGTCTAAAATAGACTGATGCGTCATACAATCGCGATACAAATGTACGCGGCTGTCCGACTTTATCACTACCTGCGGAGCGGGGAAAAATAATTCAAACTCGTTGCACAGCATAAAATCCGTCTTACGGGGACTATACAGCTCCACGCAAATTTCCTCGTTTGAAACCGCAATCTTAAATTTGCTTTCGTTATCTGAAAGGAACGCCCATTCCGCGGTTTTTAACCCGTTTCTACCCGCATTATACGATTTAACGCCCTCTTCTTCGCCGTTAAAATATACAAGAGGGATTTTCCCTTCGTAAATCCGCTGTTTTACAATCGGAAATTCCGTTTCTAACAACGCTTGGAGTTTTTCCTTCCGCGACTTTAATTTTTCAGGGAAAAACTTAAAGCCTTCCGCTTCCGAATGAAAGCCCAAACGGTTATCTTTCTCGCAAAGCGCGGACATTCTATCGCATTGCAGTATTTCTTTGGAAACAATTTCGGAAAGTCTTTTCAAAATTGCTTCCGAATTTCCGCGTTCATAACCCAAATCATTACGAAGCTTATAAAATTCTATGATATTTTTTCCGCTCTCGATTAAAACGCCCAGTGCTTTCGCGACGGTAATTTGTTCGAAGTTTTTGCTCCATTGAGAAGTTTTAGCAAGCTCGTCTAACCCTTTTTGCCACCACTTGTGCATTTCGCATAAAAGCGTTAACGCTTCGCTTACGGTATGCCCCGAAAATAAACATTCCCCTATCCTATCGCCGTCCGTCGGGTCGATAAGCAACCACGACCTACTCAAAGAATAGTTCTTGGGGAGCAGAGCAAGCTCCCAAACCACGCCGTCGTGCATAGGCCCGTAGTAACTGAACATCACGTTGACGGGATATTGCCTATATGCTTTTTCAAAGTATTCCCAAGCTCTTTCCGCAAACGGCGCGTCCGTTTCCGAGTAATAAAGCTTGGCAAGCTCGGATAAAAATTCCCTTTTTGACGAAAAGGTCCTGTCAAAGGACATAATTTCAGCCGCCTTGCTCATAAGGCAGGGATAATTCCCAAAATACCAGCTTTCCATTACGCCCGTTACGCCGAGTTCTTTCGCACGCGTAAATTTGTCGTATAGTAAGCCCGGGACGGGAATATACGGAACGCTTGCGATTTCATGCGAACAGCAAACCTGCATTTTCGCATAACAAGCTTTTCCGTTCTCGCGCGCTTTTTGCGCCGTGTATGAAAACATATCCGAAGGTCCGTCGTAGGCAAGCCAATAATCAATGGCTACGCGTTTTCTTCCGAGCTGTTCGCACCTTCCGTTGTCCTCAAAATTTTGCATTAAAGCAACGTCGGCAGGGACTTTTTCTACGTACTCGCCAATTTCTTCAAGCTCCCAAAGTCTATGTTCGTACGTCCAACTGATAAATTCTGCTTCGGGCTTCGCGCGCCGCATTCCCTCGCGCAAGGTTTCCACTTTTTGCGATAAGATTTCAGCCCGCGAATACTTCGAACAATAGGGGCAGGTGTTTGTCCACTCAAATTCGTCGTTCGTCCAAACGGTAGAACACGACGTTACCCTTTCGCCCTGCGTAATACTGATAAAACCGCCAAGCTTTGGCGCAAGCGTAAACAGCTTTTCCATCGCCTCATAGCAGTACCGTTTGCCAAAGTCGGTATAAGTACAAAATGCAACGTGGTCAATTACCTCGTCCCCGCGAAATTCTTGAATCCGATTTCCAAGCACCTGCGAATATTTCCCCAGTAAATTGCCGTGCCGTTTTACTATGGCGGGATTCGTCAGCGCAATCGGCTCTAACGCAAATAGAAATACGTCTATTCCGTATTTCGCGCATTTTTCAATGGTTCGATTTAATTTTTGAATACGCTTTTCGCTGTTTTGCCCAAATTCTTCGATGAGAGAGGATTTTAATAATTCGTCAAAAGACGAATATATCCATATACCGTTTATTCCGTCGTGCATTAAGCGATTTAAATATCCGTCGGGATAATAATCGACGTCGTCGCTCAATTCCGCACCGTTTTTCGGGGGGCGGTTGGTCGGGGAAAAAAAGCATCGGGAAATGCGCCGCTTGATTACGGCTTTTTGACGCAGACTCCCAAGCGGAAGCGTACCTCCCCCTTGCACAAGCAAATCTTCCAAGCGTATCAAACCGCGCCTTACCCCTTCCGTTTCCGATGCAAAAACAGAAATTCCCCGTTTTGTAACTTCAAGGATATATTCTTCTTTTTCTAAATCCTTGCGGTGCAAAACGGAGATGCCGAAATTAGAACCGTTAAGGTTGTTCTCCTTTAAAAACGCCTGAAAATCGGAAAAAACCGAAAATAAATTTTCTTCCTTTTGAAATGTGCCTTCGTTCAAATAAGCGCAACGTATTTCCACCGCACCCTCCGCGGCTTGAACAAGCCGCGGAATTTTAGGTACGATAAAATTTTTCAAGTCCTCTTCGAATATTCGTTCAGGCTGTTTGTCAAAAAACACATCGACCGCACTTCTCGTCATAGCGTTTATTCAGTCCAATCGTCCTCAATAATGTTATCACCGCTAGCCGTAACAATATCTTCTTTAATTGCAATCAATTCGACCGCTACGTTTACGTAATATTTTTTCATTGTTTTCCTCCAAGAATAATTTTTCATGTTTTTAGCCCTTAACGGCACGGCAACACGAAAACGCCCTCGCCACAGCCAAGCGCAAACACCGCCGTGCCGTTTGTCAATGCAACTTTGGTGGATACGCCGTTTTTATATACGACAATTTCGTCTACACCGTCAAAAGAAACGGTTACGGTTTGAGAAGCATTCATTACAGGATCGGTAACGTTTACAAACCAGTATCCATTTTGCGCAAAGGTCTTGTCGTACAACTCCGTTGCAAGTACGACGCCGTTCTTTCCAAGCCCTACGCTATTTACGCCTTTAATCGTTCCGTCGTTCTCCGCACGGTTGACAAAAGCGGAATCTCCGGGAATCGTACCTTTCGTATAAAGCTTTAAAGCTTGATATTCAAAATTCCCAAGAACGGGTGCCATCGCCTGTATTTCGTTGTTGATTTTTTGCGCGATATAATACAGCTCGTTCGGCTCGCCGTTACGATTTACCATTGAAGCCGTTTCGTCGTAATGCTCGTCGCCTTGATTGACAACGGGGTAATAGCTCCAATAGCTGTATCCCTTGATGCCCATCGCCATACCGATATTCATTTGCCAATACATATCCGCTTCCGTACATTTTCTCCAAAGCTTCGAGCTTGTTCCGCCGCCGCAAGCTTGGAACACTTTACTAAACTGCAAACCGTTCTCCTTGCAAAACTCAGCAACGATCTGTGCATTGATCAAATGATACTCTAAAATATAGCTTTCTGCCTCTTCTGATTCAAACGAGCCTCTTTCGTGAATAGGATAGTCGTCGTATTGTATAATCGGTGAACCCACCTCGTCGTAAAAGAGTTGGAGATATTTTTTATATGCCTTTTTCGAACCTTCTTCCAAACCGTAAGTAGCCACCAACGTTTGTTCGTCCGCCGAATACAGCATACTCCCGTTTGTGATATGTTCGGGGGAATAAGGCAATAAATTCAAATTCACATAAGCGTTCGGGCATACGGCTTTTATTGCTCTATACACCTCGCCTTGCGCTTTAAACATTTTATAGCTCGGTTCGTCCTTTAACGATACGCCGTAAAACGCAGGGTGCTCTTTTACCTCGCGGAGCGCACTCGCAACATATGCCTTTAAAGCAACTTCCGTTCCAAAGAAATTTTTGCCGTCCGCTTTCGCAACATTAATCAGCGATTCCGCCGTCCCCGCAAGAGTATGAAGCTCGTCAATAAACACAAGACATTTCATTCCCTGCGCGTAAGCCATATCCATAACCTGTTTCAGCTTACTCGTTTCAAAGTTCCCCGCCGTTCCGTTATGCCCGAATACATAGCTGATGAATAATACGTTAAACCCCGCGTCTTTATGTAACTTCGTATTTTCGGGGGTTTGCAGGGAGGACGGCAGAGTCGTTACAACTCTGTTATCCCCCGTTCCCGTTGCATACCAATCGTCACACACAGCGTGGTAAGAAAAAATCATAAACTGATTCTCGTTGTACATATAATAATCCTCTACGTTCAGGCTATCGTAAAAAAACAGGTTACCGTATTATTTTGCCCGTCTACACTGATAACAGGATTCACCATTCTCTTTCCTACCGTTGCGCCCGTTGCCCAAAGCGTTACAGGTGTTTTTTCGAAATCCAAATTCGAAACGTTAAATTTAATCGTAACCGTAAAGCTCGTAACCCCGCCTTCGGTGTTTACGCTTTGCGATTCAATTGCATAGTTTCTAATCGACGTATCGTTCAAACCGTCTTCATTGGTTATCACGGACAAAACGTAGTTTTCTTGCGCGTCTACACTATACGCAAGGTTTACCGTATTACCGATATATTGCGCAAGCACGCCGTCTTTCTCGTAGCCGTCATTGTATGCGTCCACCGCTATATCGTAAATCGAACGCGAATTTTTATCTTTGCTATACGCCGTTACAAGCACGTTTTCCGTACCGCCGTCTTGATAGGTTACTTTCACATACGCTCTTGCAGAGAACTCTCTATTATAGTTGGAATACAGCACGTTCGTAAGCGTAATATGATAATAGGTATACCCGTCGTTCTTTTCAAGCCCCTCGGAAAGAACGATGTCCTTCGCCGTTGCTTCCGTAAGGTCGAACTCGCCGTCAATCTTATCCGTAGGAATTAAAACGCCGTGTAACTCCGCTTTGTCGCCAAGTGCGGCAAATTCCGAAGTTTTTACCTTTACCGTGAAGCGAAGACCGCCGTTATAATCTTGGTCAATTTTAAGTCTTGCGCTTGCGCCGTCAAGCATATCCACGTCCATACAAACCGCTTTTACGGTAATATTACCATCTGCTTCAATGCTATCGCCTGCCGCATAAAGCGCACCGTTATATTCCCAACCAACGAAATCCGCGACCTTGCTTTCCGGTAAAACGTAGCTTGCGCCTGCAACGTATTGTTTCGTGCCGATTACGCTTCCTTCCGCATTTTGCATCGTAAGCGTTTTCGTTGAAATATTGAAATATTCAAATAAAGCCGCTTTATATACACAATTATCAGCTACGCCCATAATAACTTCTTCAAGCGTCATTTTCGGCGCTACATAATTGAACGTGATTTTCGTAGGGCCATTATTGATGTTTGGATAAATTACCGCATATTGTCCTTTCGCGGCAGGCGTATTTGCCGTACCTACCTGCGAGCCTACTAACTCCAAAGCCCCGTCCGTGAGCTTGAAAAGATACCATTTATACGTAGCTATTGCCGTCGTCGTTGCACTGCCGGGTTCAAAACCAACAATCGTAATATATTCGGTATTATCATCTACACGACCAATACCGGGCAATAAGCCAGTATTCGTTGCGCCGTTACCGTAATAATATTGACTGTGGCTTAAAAGCCCGTTTGCGCCCATCAACGCGCCCCAAGTAGCACCCCATGTACCATCACTTGATTTATATGTTTGATAAGATTGATATAAACCGATACCCGCAGTTGTGTACGTTGCGTCCGTAGACCACGTATCATACGCTTGGGTCGCATTTACCGCAAAGTTAGGAATATTTTTTCCCGTATGTTGAACGAGGAAATAGGTTGAAACCGCCTCGCCGTCTTTAAAGCCGTCAAACAACATATAATCTTGTTTTACACCAGAAGCAGAAGCCCCTTCTGTTAAATCTACTCTATTCAATGATGCTTCGTCGCCAATCGGAGCATAAATACCGTGCGCATTCATAAGTTGCGTTTTATAAGCGTAATCGGAAGAAATTCCGTTCAACAAACCGCCAAGCGTTGCGGCAGGCGTTGCATAATTAAACGAAATGGATTCCTTACCCGTCGTTGCTTCCG
Organism: Candidatus Scatosoma sp.; assembly: GCA_045588185.1. GTDB lineage: Bacteria > Bacillota > Clostridia > Christensenellales > Borkfalkiaceae > Scatosoma. The sequence goes on from JAZNDR010000024.1 coordinate 18,087, forward strand.
CAGCGGCATTACCGATATTCCCGTAAATTACCGCCTTACTGCCCGTCGGCGTAGACGTACCAACGGTAAATTCATACGTACCCACTTCGTTAAGCGTTCCGTTATCTACCGAATACAGGTAATAGCTAATCCCTTTTTGCGTAGCGCCGTCCGCACGATCCCAACCGAGTATCATAATATATTCGGTCTCCGCGTTAATGCTCGACATACCCATCGGCGCGTCTCCCGTCATTGCGGTAAGTTTATCCGAATTCTTATTCAACGTACCGTGGCTCGAAGTCGTATTCAAACTATTTGCAACAACCATACCGCCTGCGCCATAACCTTGATTTGTTTCGTGCGTGCTGGCAAGGACGATACCTGCGCCGCCATCGGTAGCATTCCACATGTCCTTATTCCAGGTTGCGTATCCGCCTTTTGCGTTTACGGCAAAGTTCGGCACGTTCTTTCCCGTAAAGTGCGTCAAGAACCATACGTCATCGTTTAAGCCGTCAAACTCGATATAGTCTACGTTGCTCGCAATGCCCTTGTTGGACGCTTCGATTCGATTCAACGTAGCCGATTGCAAACCGACAACCGTTGAAGCTTCTGCCGCCGCTTGGGTTTGCGTGTTTAATTGCGACAACCCGAAAACGGAGCAAACTGCCGCAACAAACGTGCATACCGAAGCCCAAATTTTGTTCTTTGTTCTCATAAATCCTTTCTCCTTATAATGATTTATTGTGCTTGACAAATGACAACTATCCATTGTCGTTTCCAATTATATCATCAATAGATAATCATTTCAAGGTGTTTTCTTGATTTATTGTTATTATTTTTTGACCTATTTTTTCCCAAAAAAAGCATTTCCTCTCAGAAAAAAATTGCAAATTTGTTAAAACTGTATTTTTGAATATTTTTTTGTGAATTTTTATCATTTTATTGTTTCTTTTAAGTCGGATCGTA
>JAZNDR010000025.1:0-2232 GCA_045588185.1 Candidatus Scatosoma sp.
GAAAATGCTTGCGGAAAGCGGGCAAACGGTATTGCTCAGGCCTGCAAGCGCAAGCTTTGACGAGTTTGCAAGCTATGAAGAAAGAGGTGATAAATTTGTCGAGATCGTCCGTTCGTTTGAAACGCCCGCAAGCGAAGAAACGCGGGAAAACACAACCACTGCAATCTCTGACGAAACGGAATAAAGAACGCGTTTTTCAAGGGGATATCACGATACTGATTATAACGGTTTTCTTATCCGCGTTCGGGGTGTTGGCGGTATATTCCGCTAGCGGGTATACAGCGAAAACACAGTACGGCGACGAGCTGTATTTCGTAAAAAAACAGCTCGTCGGCTTTGTCGGCGGTGTCGTGGCGATGCTGCTTTGCTGTCGTTTGGATATCCAAAAGCTCAAAGGAAAAAAGGTGCGTATTATCGCCTTGGTTGTGCCGATGGTCTTGCTTGCGCTCGTATTCGTTCCGGGGCTTGGCAAAACGAGCTACGGTGCGACCCGTTGGATAGGAATCGGCGGGTTTACCCTGCAACCGTCCGAGCTTGCCAAATACGGCTTCGTGATTTTCGCTTCGGCGTATATGTCTGAAAATATGTCGAAAATGCGTACCTTTAAAGGGGTATTGCCCGTATTGCTTTCGGGCGGGGCGATTTGTTTACTTATCATCATTGAACCGAATATGTCCGTTACCATGTGCGTGGGGCTGTTGATGCTCGCTATGCTGTTTATGGGCGGAATGAGGATAAAGCATTTCCTTATTATATTTATTCCCGCGCTTCTTGCCGTGCCTGCGCTTATCATCGCCGAGCCCTACCGACTTTCCCGTTTGAGCGCCTTTTTAGACCCTTGGGAAAATCCGCGGGGCGAGGGGTATCAGCTCATTCAATCGCTTTATGCACTCGGCAACGGCGGTTGGTTCGGTACGGGACTTTTCAATTCCCGTCAAAAATACCGATTTTTACCCTTTGCGGAAAGCGATTTTATCCTTTCGATTATCGGCGAGGAGTTAGGCTTTATCGGCACGGCGGCGTTGTTTATTATCAGCGCAATTTTAATATTCCGCGGAATCAAAGCCGCAAGGGAAGCGGACGATTTCTTTTCCTTTTTACTTGCGAGCGGTATCACGCTCGTGTACGGTATTCAAACGGTGATAAACGCGCTCGTTGTCAGCGGAAGTATCCCCCCGACGGGACTTCCGTTACCGCTTATCAGTTCGGGGAATACCTCGCTTATCATTACGATGGCGTCTATGGGCGTGCTGTATTCCGTTTCCCGAAAAAGGAAAGAGGACACAAAAACGCGAGGGAAATCATACAATAAAGCATAAGGAGCTTTATCGTATGGACAAATATATCATAGAGGGCGGTGAAAAGCTGTTCGGCAAGATAGAAGCGCAAAGCGCAAAAAATACCGTGCTTCCGTTGCTTGCCGCATCCGTACTCACCGATGAACAAGTGAAAATCAGAGGAGTGCCGACTATTGTTGACGTAGAAAATATGATGCGGATATTAAGCGAGCTTGGCTGTAAAATCCGCCGAAGAAACGACTGTACCGTCATCGACAGCTCCAACGCAGTTTCCCACGAAATCCCTTCGAGGCTTACCAAGGAACTGCGTTCTTCCGTTTTTATGCTCGGTTCCGTCCTGACCCGTTTTCGGAAAGCCCGTATCTCATACCCCGGGGGATGCGATATCGGACTTCGTCCCATAGATTTACATTTATCGGGCTTAAAGCGTTTAGGCGTTACCATTACGGAAGAGGGCGGTTATATCGAATGTAAAGCGGATAAACTCGTCGGCGCGGAGATATTGCTCGACTTCCCCAGCGTCGGCGCAACGGAAAATATTATTCTTGCCGCCGTAAAGGCGCAGGGGGTTACCGTGATCCGTAACGCGGCGAAAGAACCCGAAATCGTCGATTTGCAAAACTTCCTCAACGCCATGGGCGCAAAGGTGCGCGGTGCGGGCGGTGGAACGGTCGTGATAGAGGGCGTGAAACGCTTGCACGGAGTGGAATACACGCCGATCGGGGATAGAATAGAGATAGGAACTTATCTAATTGCGGCGGCTTCCTGCGGCGGAGAAATCGAAACGACGGGGGTTCCGCCTGAAAATATTGCGGCACTTTTACATAAATTGCGTGAAAACGGTTGCAAAATACATACGAAAAATGATAAAATAATATTACGGAGCGACGGGAAACTGCATGCGGTCGATTTAATCGAAACGAGTCCTTTCCCG
>JAZNDR010000026.1:0-14905 GCA_045588185.1 Candidatus Scatosoma sp.
GGAAACTTGCCGAATTAGAGGACAAAATCGAGCAGGGATATATCAAAATTCTACCCGTTAGGGCAGGCGATAAAATCTATGTCGTTCCCAGTAAGGCGAGCTACGGTATAAACCGTATGCACAAGACTTTTAGGGAAAATAACAGGGTTTACACGCAAACCGTTGACGAAGTACATTTTTTCAAAAACGACGTGTATATGGTGTATTCCTGTGGCTACCAGCAAAACCACACCAGCGAACTTTTAGGCGAAACGTGGTTTTTGGAATACGAGCAAGCGGCAAACCGCTTGAAAGAAATGGAGGCGATTTATGCAAACGGCGGTTTTGATAAGCAATAAGCCGAACTGGTGCGAACTTATCGGCATAGGGCGGAAAAAGTGGGAATTAAGAAAGACAAAACCGAAATTAAAGCCACCGTTTAAGGTTTATATCTACGAAACCAAAGAAAAGGCGTTTGCGGATATAGGGATTTACGGTAGGACAAAAGACGGAATACGATACAACTTTGTGCACCGCATAGGAAAGGTAATCGGCGAGTTTATTTGCGACGAAATAAGAGAGGTTTATCAATGCAATTCGGGCTGGGTTGCCGAAAATGCTTGCGTAATGCGGAGCGAGTTTTTCGATTATTTGGGGATTCCCCAAGATACGCATTTCGGCTATGATAAAAAGGCGTATGCTTGGCATATAACTGACCTTAAAATCTACGACGAGCCGAAAGAGTTGGGCGAGTTTTATAATCTTTGCCCGAAAGGATTTAACGACGAAACAAACTATGCTTGCTATCGGGAACGTGGCTTAAAATTAAGATTTTGCAAATATAGCAAAAACGGGAAATGCGATAGCAAACTTAAAAGACCGCCCCAAAGTTGGTGTTATGTGGAGGATTTAGAAAGTGTACCAAGATAATTTATTGAGAGAGTTGATTATCGACAATTTCGCAGGCGGCGGAGGAGCCAGCACGGGCATAGAACTTGCACTCGGCGTTCCTGTTGATATTGCAATCAACCACGACGCGGACGCAATCGCAATGCACAAAGCAAACCACCCGTACACAACCCATTATCAAGAGGACGTTTTCGCCATTGAGCCCGAAAAGGTAACAGGAGGGCGACCTGTCGGGATAGCGTGGTTTTCGCCCGATTGCACGCACTTTTCAAGAGCAAGGGGCGGCACACCCGTAGAAAAGAAAATACGTGGGCTTTCGTGGGTAATTATCAAGTGGGCAATGAGCAAAAGCGCGCCGCGCTGTATCTTTATGGAAAACGTGCCCGAAATCCAAACGTGGTGCCCGTTGGTGGAAGTGGACGGGGAAATGCGCCCCGACGCTACGAGGGAGGGCGAAACGTTCAAAGGGTTTATTTCCATCTTAACGACGGGCATAGAAAAGGAACACCCTGCCTTTCTCGAATGTTGCGAATTTTTGAAGATTTCGCCCGATAGCGAAAAAGTGGAAAGGCTTATCAAAGGGCTTGGCTACAAAGTGGAATACAGGGAATTAAAGGCGTGCGATTACGGCACGCCGACCATAAGAAAGCGTTTCTATTTGATAGCGCGAAACGACGGCTTGCCGATTGTGTTTCCTACGCCTACACACGGCAAAGGGAAATTGCCGTATAGAACGGCGGCGGAATGTATCGACTTTTCCCTGCCTTGTCCGTCAATCTTCGGAAGAAAAAAGGACTTGGCAATCAATACCCAAAAGCGAATTGCACGGGGGCTGGATAAATTCGTTATCAAGAATAAAACGCCGTTCATTATGCAGGTAAACTACGATAATGCGCCGCAAGACGTGAAAAAACCTATTTCCACGATTACAGCCGTAAACAAGCATTATTTGGCAAAACCTACGCTTTCCCCGTACATAATGAGCAACAACACAAACAACGCGCCACACGGCGCAAAAGTGCCGTTGCCAACCGTTACAACGGGCGTGCGAAACTTTGTGTGCTCCGCGTATCTTTCAAAGTATTTTAGCGGCAAAAAGCAAGCAGGGGCGGCTATGGATAATCCTATGCCTACGGTTACAGGAATCGACCATAACGCGCTGGTAACGGTAAACATTAGTTGCCGCTACGGGAACGGGAACGACGGCAGGGGTAGCGAAATGCAAAAGCCTACACCAACCGTAACACCCACCGACCACAATTATTTGATGGAAAGCCATTTGTGCATTTTACGCAAGAATATGGACTGTAAAAGCGCGGAGGAGCCTATCCCCACGATAACGTCAAAGGCGCGGCACGAGGCTTTAATAAAAACGTACTTGTGCAAAATCGACGGGGCGCAGGATTTGAAAAACTGGGATAAGGTACGGCACCTGTTGAACAGTTACGCTGGGTATAATATCGCACCCGACGAGATTTTAATACTGGAAATCAACGGAGCCCAGTATTTCATTTCCGATATAGGTATGCGTATGCTCAAACCGCACGAGTTAATGCTGGCGCAAGGTTTCCCTGCTGACTACGTGCTGGATATTGAAACGCATATCGGGAAGAAGTACAGCACAGCAAAGCAAATCGCCCGTATGGGCAATGCGGTTTGTCCGCCTGTTGCAACGGCTTTAATACGTGCAAATTGCGCGGAAATGGTTGTTGCGCGGAAAGTTATTCCCACTATGGCAATACTTGAATTAGAGTATAGGAAAACGGTGGAACGCGCGGCGCGGAGGGTAATATGAGCGACGAAAAGACACAATGGCGAATTATAGGCGCAAGCAACCATTTTTCGGAAGAAAGGGAAGAAAACGACTACTACGCCACCGACCCGATAGCGATAGATAAGTTATTGCAGGTTGAAATGCCAAATTGTTATATTTGGGAGCCAGCCTGCGGCGGCGGACACCTTGCGCTACGCTTGATAAATAACGGTTATACGGTATTTGAAAGCGACATTGTAAAGCGCGGTTTTAGGTGCGACGCAATTCACGATTTTTTATCCGACGCATTACCTAAAAATCTACGTTACAAATTTAGGGGGCAGGCTTTTGATATTTTGACAAATCCGCCCTATAAACAGGCGACGGAATTTGTAATAAAGGCGTTAGAGGTTTTGCCTGTCGGGTGTAAGTGTTATATGTTCCTAAAACTAACCTTTTTAGAAAGCGAAAAGCGGTTTAAGCAAATTTTCAAGGACAATCCGCCTATACGGATTCACGTCTTTTCCAAACGTGTTGCCTGCGCCAAAAACGGCGATTTTTCACGCGTAAAGGAAAGCGGTGGAAGTGTAACCGCCTACGCGTGGTTTGTTTGGGAAAAGGGCTATAAAGGCACGACAACGGTGGACTGGATATGAAACGCTATTATTGTTGGAGTGGTGGAAAGGACAGTAGCGCGTCAATTATCGTCGGGAATGAGATGGGGCTGGACTGTGATGGCGTGATTATGTCCGAAGTTATGTTTTCCCACAAGGAAAATATAAGCGGCGAAAATCCAAAGCATATTGAGTGGGTTTACAATGAGGCAATACCTATAATCGAGAAAATGGGATATAAGGTTATCATTGTAAAAGCCAAAAAGGATTTTTTGGATTATTTCCACTTGGTACGTGGCGAACGTTCCAAATACACAGGAAAACTGGCAGGATTTCCGCTTGTCGGGCGCGGTAAATGTGAAATCAAAAAACCGTTAAAATTAAGACCAATGCAGGATTTTTTCAAAGGCGTTGGCGAATGTGAGCAAATTGTAGGCATTTGCGCCGACGAAAAAGAACGATTGTTGAGCCTTGCGAGGGGGGGCAAGCGTTCGGTGCTTGCCGAAAATGGTATAGCGGAAAAATCGTGTTTCGATATATGCCGTTCCAAAAATCTTTTATCCCCCTACTACGACGGCGAAGAACGGCAGGGGTGTTGGTTTTGTCCGAATCAGCGTGTATGCACGCTTGCGAAACTGGCGAAAGAGCAACCGCATTTATGGCAAAGAATGTGCGCGCTGGCGGAAACGCCAAACCTTGTGAATTACAATTTTAAGCCAAATGTTTCGTTTGAGAGTATCAAACGGCAGGTGGAAATGATAAACAACCAAATAAATATATTCGATTACTTAAAGGAATTAGGATTATGGACGGGCGAATAGATATTTTCGGAAACGTGGTGCCGCCCGAAAAAATGCCGCCAAAGGTGGGCAATCGGAAGTTTCGGACTATGCAACAGTTACACGGTGTTTTGGAGGGAAAAACCTGTAAAACCTGTGCCCATTGCATAAGGTACCGCTATCACAACAAGACGTACTATAAATGCGAATTGTGGTACGTGAGCAACAGCGAGGCAACGGATATTCGGTTAAAGACCGTTGCCTGCAAGAAATATGAGGAGGCAAGCGAGCCGTGAGCAGGACAAAAGAAGAAGTAAAGGCGATATTATCGAAATACACAAAAGAGCAGGTAATCGACGCGTTTTTATCCGCAACAGGAACCTTTTATATTTCCGACGTTTTACACAAACTTTGGCGCATAAAGGGCGACAGGCTTTTTAAGGCAATGCAGGCGGCGAGTAACGAAGATACCAAAGCGTTACAGGCTTACGCCGATTTTGAAAAGAGCCTTATTGAAAAATACGGCAAAGACGGAAAATGCAGTTTTAATGCAATACCGCCGCAGGAATTTAAGAAATTGCAATCGCTGGCGGCGGCGTGGGAAACGGCAAGAAAGAAGTACGAGAAAGCAAACAAGGAACTGGATAGATTCTACAAGGAGGAAAGATTATGAAATGTTATGGTTGTCCGCACCGTACTTATGGTCTTGCTTTCGACTATCGTTCATTGAACAGCCACGAAAAGTGCAAGTTAGTCAATAAAGAAATCGGGCTTACCTTTTCACAGCAAACAAAATTTGCCCCCGACTGGTGCCCGTTAAAAGCGGAAAATGACATAAACCCTACGGAAGATTGTCAACATAGTGAGAAAAAACCGCAGGAAAAATGTCAAATTCCGCCCGAAATGCCCGATTCTATCGCTGGCATACCTGTTTCCGACTTGCTATTTATCGCGCAGGCGGTAGGCGATAAACCGCATTTGTTGGAGGAAATAAAGGACGGCTACGCTTTCGGGCACGCCGTAGGGTATGAGGCAGGTTTCAAACTGTTTGAGAAGAAACTGCACGAGGCGATTTTGAAAATGAACAGCGAGCCACTACGCTTTGAGCAGGAGGGGGATTTTGATTTTACAAAAGTAAAGTTGAAAATACCACCATACAAACAGCACGACGAGGTAATCAATATGGCACGGCTTTACGGTGTGCCCGTATTTACGCCGAAAGGAATAAACGCAGTCAATCCGTCAACCGACGGCGACGATAAAAAATAATTTTTTAAGGAGGGTTTTATACCTATGAACAGCACAGCAAAGAACACAGTAACAGCGGAAGAAATCGACGCGCTTATGAAAGACGCGGAAATTTCCATCAGCACCACGCACGAGAAATGCACCGTCGTTTCCGTCAAACTCAAAAACGGGTTTGTAATCACGGAAACAAGCGCGTGCGTTGACAAAGCCAATTACGACGTAGAAAAAGGCAAAGAAATTTGCTTACAGCGTATCAAAAACAAATTGTGGGAATTAGAGGGGTATTGCCTGCAAAAATTCCTCCACTACAAGGAACAGGAAGAATACAAACAGGCGGAACAGGCAAAACGCCCTGTTGAAAAGTTTTTATTTATTGAGGACGGCTCGGCGGACGTTGAAGAATTAAAAGCGTCTTTGGCGGTTAAAAACCCCGAAATCTTCGTCGTTGTCTATCGTCAAGGCAGTAAGCCTCCCGAAATAGTAAATAATACCAGCAATATATTTGAGGAGTTGGGTTTATGAACAAAGTATTTTTAATAGGCAATCTTACGCGCGACCCCGAACTGTCGGAAACGCCGTCGGGGGTAGCGGTGTGCCACTTCTCAATCGCCGTCAACAGGAATTATTCAAGCGGCGACGGGGAACGGCAAACGGATTTCTTTAATTGCGTAGCGTGGCGAGGACTTGGCGAAACAATCGCGCGTTATACGAAGAAAGGGAAAAAGGTTTCCATTGTGGGCACAATCCAAACGCGAACGTATGAAAACAATCAAGGCGTAAAGGTGCCAGCGATTGATATTGTCGCGCAGGACGTAGAATTTTTGAGCCCGAAAGACGGCGGCGACGGATTCGACGACGTACCGCCTGCAAGCACGGGTGGAGCGCGTAGGAAACCGACGTTGCAACCAATGGACGACGACAGCGATATACCGTTTTAACGGTTAAAACATTACGAGGTGGCTATTATGGGATATGTAGCAAGTGGAAAGCCGAAAGGACGACCTAAACAGTTTTATAAATACGAATTGCCGACGGGGGTGGTTAAGGTAGTACGCGCCCAATGCGCCGACTATGAACGAAAGAAAATTGCCATCGTCGGCGGCTCCCTGTCGCCCGAAGTACGCAAGGCATACGAAGAAACAAACGAGGCAATCAACGCCGCGCTGGCGGATATTGAGGAGGGTTGCCGTAACGAGTTTTTAGTGGATATTGCCGAGAATCGGGGCTACGATAGGAGCCAAATAAACTGGCTATTATCCGAAATGGCATACTATAACCGTAAAAGGAAAGCGATTTACGAAATCGCTAAACGGCTGTACTTAATCTAAACCCAGCAAGTAAGCGGCGCACAAATAGCATAGTATCTTATAAGGGTAGAGTAGAGATATAATATATATATTTATATACATACTAACTCAAAATAAGATACGAAAAATCAACTTACAGGCAAGTTAAAAAACGGTTGTATTCCTATTTTCTTTGCAAAGGTAGGATTTTTATAGGGTTATTTTGCGTGAAATATATGATATAATCGTTTTAGTGCCAATACCCAAGAGGTTAGAGCCCTGTTTCCGATAGTGGAAATGGGGCTCATTTTGTTTTTTTATAACAGGAGGACGAAATGAGCGAACAAGAAAAGAAAACCAACAGCGGACAATTCCAGCAGGGAAATACCGTCGGAAAGGAAACACGCTTTAAGAAGAATAACGGTGCGGCGGTCAAATATAAAGACGAGTTTTGCGATTTGATGGAACAGTTTTTCCGAGAGCAAGACTGCAAGGTTATTTACGAAAAGGAATACTTCAAAGACGGAACACTTAAAAAGGAAATCCCTAAAATGATTATTCCCCAAAAGTACCCGACCTTTGAGGCGTTTGCTGTTTCAATCGGTGTAACCAGCAGGACGCTCCGAGAGTGGGCGGAAGTAGGCGAGAACGGGAAAGCCAAACACCCCCGATTTTCCGCCGCTTACGCGCGTGCAAAGGAAATCCAACTTGCAATCGCCTTGAACAACGGCATTACCAAGCAATACGATAGCAATTTCGCAAAGTTTGTTTTAATCAACGACCACGATAAGAGCGATAGAGTTGTGCAGGAACAGGCGCAAGAAAAACCGTTCGAGGTAAATATCAATGTCGTTAAAAAAGTCTAAAAAAGCACCGCGCTTGGACTTGAACATTACCGAGAAACAGGAGCAATTTATCGCCTCGACGGCAACGGAAACACTTTTCGGGGGTGCGGCAGGCGGCGGCAAAAGTTACGTGCAGGTAATCGACGCGCTTTTGTACGCTATGAAATACCCCAAGAGCAAGCAAATTATTTTCCGTAATTCCTACGTCGAGTTGGAGCGTTCTATCCTGCGTGTAATGCTGGAAGTTTACCCGATAGGAAGATACAACTACAATTCCACCGACCACACATTCAAGTTTGAGAACGGTAGCATTATAGACTGCGGCTATTTGGAAAACCAAAGCGACGTATATAAATACCAGTCAGCGGAATACGACGTGATACGCTTTGACGAACTTACGCATTTTACCGAGTTTATCTATACGTATATGCTATCCCGTTTGCGTGGTGCCAACGATTTCCCCAAGTATATGAAATCGAGTACCAACCCGACAGGGGCAGGGCGCGTGTGGGTAAAGGAAAGGTTTGTCGATATAGGCGAGTGGAACAAGGTGCACGATATTGTGCTCCGCACCAAAGCCGACGGAACGCCTGTTATAAGCCGACGGATATTTATTCCAAGCAAGGTGCAGGATAACATTTTCTTGATGGAAAAAGACCCCGACTACCTCGCGCGTTTGGAAAACCTGCCCGAAAGCGAACGGCGCGGACTATTGCACGGCGAGTGGGATTTCTTCGAGGGGCAATACTTCGACGAGTTTAAGCGCGAGATACACACTTGCACCCCGTTTGAGATACCGCCCGAATGGCGGCGGTACGTTGCATTTGACTACGGGCTGGATATGTTGGCGGCGTACTGGATAGCGGTGGATAACTTACATAACTGCTACGTGTACCGCGAATTGTGCCAAAGCAACCTGCCTATATCAACCGCCGCCCAAAAGATCCTTGAATACACGCCGTCAAACGAGAAAATTTACGCGTTTTTAGCACCGCCCGACTTATGGGGCAGGAGCCAAGAAACTGGCAAAAGCAAGGCTATTTTATTCGGCGAGGCAGGGCTGGATTTGACGAAATCCAACAACGATAGGGAATCGGGCTGGCTTGCCGTCAAGGAACTGTTAAAGCAGGACGCGAACGGTAATCCGCGTTTGCATATCTTTACCAACTGCAAGTGGCTTATTAAGTATTTACCCGAACTACAACGCGACGAGAAGAAACCGACGGACTGCGCCACCGAGCCACACGAGATTACGCATAGCCCCGACGCATTGAGATACTTTGCTATCTACTGGATAAATCCTGCGCCTGCGGCGGCGGAAAAGCGCGTCAAGTATAGACCCGACGAGCTGGAAGATTATAGGAACGCTAAATCGCAAGCTGAACGCGATATTATTATAAAACGCAAGGGAGGTAAACCGTTATAATGCGGATAGACAAAGAACACAAATTAGACTTTTTCAAAGCCTTGTATGAGAACGCCCAAAGCCAAACGAGTGGGCAACGCGAGGACTTTGATAAATGGAGCAAACAATACAAGGGCGATTTGGAAATCGACGACAGCACCACGCCTGCAAAGACGGGGCGCAACATTACATACGAGCTTATCGAAAGCCAGTTTTCCAGCTATTTGCCCACGACTGCCGTTTCCCCCGAAACCTATTCCGAACGCACCGAGCGCAACGCAAAGAGCGTGGAAAAACTGCTCCGTAATAGGCGGAATAAATTGCCGTTCGAGCGTATGAACGACATAGACGAAAGGTATTCCCCGATATACGGCGGTAGCGTATGGCTTATTGAGTGGGATAATTCCATCAAGACGCATAAGACCGTCGGCGACGTTAAGGTAAGCGTGTGGAGCCCGTCGCATTTCGTAGGGCAACCGTACATTTACGATATTGACGATATGGAATACTGCTTTATTACCTTTGAAACCACCAAAGAGGATTTAGTGCGTAAGTATGGCGTATCGTTTGACGACGCGGACGAAACCGAGAGCGACAACGGCAACGAAACGGACGAAACCGCCACCGTCGTTGTGTGCTACTATAAGGACGACGACGATAAAATTTGCCAGTACATTTGGTCGGGCGACGTGGAACTGTCCGATATTGAGGACTACTATTCCCGTAAAAAGTACATTTGCAAGAATTGTGGCAAGCGCAAGGAACTTTGCGAGTGCGATAATCCCAAGTACGAAATGCAAAACGACGAATACGAGGAATTAGACCACGATATAGTGCTTACCGACGGCACCGTGCTTTATGCCAATTCCCCCGTGATGGAAAACGGGCAGGTGGTTATGGAAACGCAACCCCAGCAGGCATATTTGAACGACGGGAGCGTGGCAATGGACGAGATTAACGGTATTAAGGTGCCTATGATGGTTGACGTGCAGGTGCCGAAACTGGAACGGACGCGCCTGCCGTATTTCACGCCCACCAAATTCCCCATTGTAATCCGTAAAAACACGTCGCAAGAGGACAGCCTTTTCGGGCAATCCGACTGCGAATTTATCCGCCCCCAGCAACAGGCAATCAATAAGCTGGAAAGCCGCATACTCGAAAAGAGTATGAAAGCTGGCGTTTATCCCACCGCGCCCGAAGATGGCGCAGGACAGTTTGACAACGGCGTGTACGATAGCGTTATTAAACTTAATCAAGGCAATCAAAAACTGTACGGGCGAATTGATTTGCAGGTGGACTTAACGCAGGACACCGCGCAGGCGGAAAGACAATACGACCAAGCAAAGCGTATTTTGGGCATTACGGACAGTTATCAAGGGCAGGCGGACACGACGGCGCAAAGCGGTAAAGCAAAGCAAATACAGGTAAACCAAGCGGCAGGACGGCTTGACAGTAAGCGCAAAATGAAGAACGCCGCCTACGCCGATATTGACGAAATTATTTTCCAGTATTTCCTTGCTTATGCGGACGAGCCGCGCACCGTTTCTTACACCGATTCTACGGGTAGATTGCAAAACGCTACGTTTAACCGTTACGACTTTATCGAACGCGACGAAAACGGCGAGTATTATTACAACACGTCGTATTTGTTTAGCACCGACTTAACGGGCGACGTGGAACAAAACCGTGAAATGATTTGGGCGGAAAACCGCTTGAACTTCCAAAACGGGTGCTACGGCGATATTAACGACCCCGAAACCCTACTTATCTTTTGGCAACAGCAGGAAAAACACCATTACCCCGACGCAAGGGATATGGTGGAACGCATAAGGGCAAGGATTGAGGCTATGCGCCAAGCACAAGCAATGCAACAACAACTGCAAAACGCACAAACGCAAAACCAAGAATTGACCGCCCAAAAGCTGGCGGCGGAAGATAAAGCGAGAATCGCGGAGGGTTATATATCTTATCTTCAAGGAGGGGCTAAATAATGGCTGTAATTAACAGGAAAATTCAATTACCTACGACGGGAAATAACAACACGGGGGGATTGTATGGGCAATTTACCCCGACTATCGGCAATACGGGCGGAACGAATAACGCACCCACCTCGCCCATCGGCGCAGGCTCCCTGCAACCTATTATAATAGGTGGCGGTAATAGTCCAAGTGGTAGCTATGGCGCAGGTTTAACACCCGAATTACCGTCCAGCATAACCCAGCCCGTATATACGCCTATAATCGGCGGTGGCTCCGTTGGTGGCGGTGTTTCCGTGAAACCCGTTGACCCCAGCCAATACTTTGACGGTGGCGTAGTTGGTACCGTAGGCGGCGGTTTTTCGGGTGGAAATAAAGGCGGTGTAACCGACGAGGGGGTAATTACGGGAAGATTGCCCAACGCCGACGACGTAACTTTCGATAACAACGGCTTTAAGGGAACAGGCGCAACATTTGTACCCCCTGCAAGTGGTGGAAGTGGGAGCGTATCAAACGGCGGAACTACAACCGGCACGGGCGCAGGCGCAGGCACGAGTACGGGCGATAGCACACCTACGGACACCAAGACCGATACGGAAGAAACGGGCACTATGACGTATGAGGAATTTATCGCCGAGCAAAAGGCGCGCGAAGAAGAAAAACGGCAGGCGGCGTTGAAAGAGGCGGAAATCTACAAAGAACGTGCGGCGGCTGACGCGCAAGCCTCGTATATGCAAAATATGTCAACCTACGGCGTAAACGCGGAAACTATGGCACAAATGGGCTTGACGGGCGGCGGTTATAGCGATTACCTTAACGCGCAGGCTTACGCTCAAAAGCGTGGCGAAATGCAAACCGCCAGCGCGAACGAGGCGGCAATGAAACAGCAAGCCGAATCGAAGTATGCCGATAATATCTTGGCTTTGGACGGGCAACTCGTAGCATATAAAGAGGCGGAAAAAGCCGAGAAAAAACAGTACGCAAAGAGCGTTTACAATACGCTTTGGGACGCGGTGCAAGACCCGAATACAACCTACACGGCGGACAGTATTAAGGCGATTGCCGAAAAGGCAGGTTTATCCGAAGAAGATATTACCGCCCTTACGGGTATGCTCGATAGCACGCTTGCAAAGAAAGCGGAGGACGAGAAGAAAGCCGAAGAAGAAAAAGCGGAGGCGGAAGAAGAACAAAAAGCGACGTATAGCGCAGGGTTGAAATCCGACGCTATGGCGCAAATTGAGGCAAACGGCGGAATGTCGGTTGAATATATCAACAGTTTGAAAGGATATGGATTATCCGACGAAGATTTGGCGGAAGTTGTCGCCTATAATCAAAAGTACACCTATAATTCGTATAAAAGCGCAATTACGGGTGGTTATAACGTCAATACTTCCGATATTGACACAGCGTATAACGATGGATTACTCGACGCTACGCAATACAACAGCCTTAAAACCGAATGGAATAAATCTATTGACACCAGCACGGCGTTTTTCAAATATAACGGCGAAACAATTTCCTACGACGACGCAAAAACCGCGCTTAACGCAGTTTTGGGTAATTCGTGGACGAGTGATAATACTAAAAAAGCACTACAATCGGCGTTCAAACGTACTTATGCCACCGATATTGCAAAAACGCTGGTCGATTCCGATTTGGTGGAGAGCAAAACAGTTGATATTTATGCTACGAATTATAAGCCGTCGAACTGGGGCGATTTTACGGATATTAACGACGCGGATAGCGGACAAGGTAAATACATAAAAGCACTTGAAAAAGCAGTAAAAGAGGGCAAAATCAAAGAGGGGCAACTCATAGCGGCAAACTACGGTGCAGTGTGGGATGATTGCGGCATATTCGTGTATATCGGCGACGGCGTTTTTGTTGAATACGATTATAAAGACGAGCCGAAAGGCGACGTTAAAGCACTTATGTATTTCCCCGATGGATATAAATATCGCGGTAACTGGAAAACGGGTTATGTAACCGCAAAGTGAGGCAAATAATGGCATTAACAGGCGCAAATTTTTTAGGACAGGTACAACAAAAGAAAGCAAGTGGCGGTGCGTCGTCTTTTTTGGGCTACACACCGTCCATAAAAAAGGAGCCAGTTGACACCGATTACAACAAGGGTGGACTTCTTGGCGGTACGGGCTACGTGCTCGGCAAACTCGGCACGGGCGCGTTTAGCGTTTTAGAGGGTATTTGGGATTTCACGGCTGGCGGTATTGCCGATTTCTTCGGCGCGGACGAGTGGGCGGAGGAACAATTCGCCAACAATATCGCGGCTGGCTGGAATCAAGATTTGGACGAGTGGTATAATCCGTCCAAAGGTATGCAAGTGGTAGGCGACGTTGCAAGCGGTATTTCCAACACGCTTGTAGGCATTGCAGGTGCCGCCGCCATCACGTATTTTACTGGCGGAGCCGCCGCCCCGTATGCAGGCACGATTGCGGCAGGTATTATGGGTGTAGGCGCGGCAGGTAACGCGACCAGCGAGGCATACGCAAAGACGGGCGAACTGGGCTTTAAGGAATACGCCTACGGCGCGTTGTCGGGCGGTACCGAAATGGCACTCGAAAAATTCACGGGTGTAACGGGTAAATACGCCACGAAACTTTTAGGCAAGGAAACAGCAAAGACAGTTGCCAAAAAGAGCCTGTTAAAAGGTATGTGGAGCGATTTCAAGAGCGAGTTTGTCGAGGAGGCAATCAGCGAGTTTATTACGCCTTATTATCAACGTTGGACGCAGGTTGACCCGAACGCGGAAAATGCTACAATCCAACAAATCGGGTACGCTGGTTTGGTTGGTGGTTTGTCGGGCGCGCTTATGGGCGGTATCGGCACGGGCATTTCCAGCGCAAAGGCATTAAACAGGGGCAACGAGATTTCCAAGAATCAAGACTATACCAACGCTGTTGTGGGTATGGCGGAAAAATTCGCGCAATATGAAACCGATAACAACACGGGGAAAGAGGCTTACCAGTACATTTCTCAACTTGTAGCCGATTTCAAAGCGCGCGACAACGGAACGGGCACGCTTACCGCTATGCAAAAGAAGTTGTTAGGGGAAATGGAGCACGCAAGCGTTGTTTTAACTTATGAGCCCGAAATTCAACGTAGCAAAGAAAAGATTATTGCAAACGCGGACGATTTCGCGCAGTATATCAATTCGAGAAACATTATTGATGGCGCAACGGGCAAGCCTTTCCGTTTTGCAAATGGCGCGGAACTTGTGCAAAACGACGGACTGGTAACGCAATTTGCCGTAGCCGACGCGCTGGGGCAACTTATGCTTACGCCCGATAGCGTTTACGACCTTGTTTCCAGTAAGCGCACGGACGGCATTATGCAAGCCGATTTCCGCAACTTCCAAAAAGGCGGTAGGGCGGAACACAAACAAGCCGTAAACGAATTGTTTGGGATTGACGTTGATGGTATTACTTACGAGGACTTTATCGAAACGATTAAAAAGACCGACAAGGCGAAGTTTGACAGCATACAAGGCGGTATGTCGGCGCGCGCCGCGTCGAAAAAGGCAATTTCCTACGCTAAAAACACAGGTGCGGAAATTAACGCGTTTGATAAAGGCGCAAATATCGTCGAGGGAACGACGGTTTACACAAGCAAAAAGGGCGTGGGCGGAAAGATTATTGCTATTACAAAAACAGGGAACGGATATTACTTGTATAACGGCGAGGATATTTCCAAGAAATTAACCAAAGCGCAGTTGTTGGAAGTAATCGACGCGTTAAACGGCGTTGCGCCTGCTACCAACCAAGCCACCGAAACGACGGCAAAAAAGGGGCAAAAAACGGCTAAAAAGCCGACGGCGCAAACTTCCCCGACGGGAACGCAAACGGCGCAGGAAACTGAAAAGAGCAAGCCCAAAACGGCACCCAAGAAGAAAGCGACGGTTAAGAAAAAGACCGCCGCCGTTAAACCTGCCACCGAAAAGGCAAAGCCTACCGATAAAGCAACGCAAAAGCGCGAGGCAATCGCTA
Organism: Candidatus Scatosoma sp.; assembly: GCA_045588185.1. GTDB lineage: Bacteria > Bacillota > Clostridia > Christensenellales > Borkfalkiaceae > Scatosoma. Next base: position 14,799 of record JAZNDR010000026.1, read on the forward strand.
AAATGCGTGAATCGGAGGACACGACGGAAAGAGTGTTAGCCGAACTTTACGACAATGGGGCGGCGGACGAAGTGGATATGCTGGCGCGTAAATTCGTTTCTACATTC
>JAZNDR010000027.1:0-1585 GCA_045588185.1 Candidatus Scatosoma sp.
TACACCGAATATCATACAGCAATACTACGACAAACTAGACCGTATGGAAAAGACTGTGACCGTCGTTACGGCAAAGCCTGCTCTTCGGGAGCGAATGAACCAAACTGGTATCGGATATATGAAACTTCGTTACGAGAAAAACTTCAGTAGTTGCTCCCTGTCCAACGCGCTGGCAGGCAAACAAATCAGTTACGAGTACGCCAAACGGCTAGCCGAAACACTAGGCGAGAAAACGGAAAACTTATTCAATGTCACGCATACGACGCAAAAGTATGCCTACGAAACGATAAGCAAAATTAAGCGCACGATACGAGCGGTTCTTGCTACGGCAAAAAAGCAACGACTGATAGCCGATAACTACGCTAGCCCCGACTACATAACCTTCCCCAAGCGTCCTCCACGCGATATTGACTATATGGATGACGAAGACGCTAAAAAGTTCTACAAAACGGCGGATGAGTTTCCAGATATTCGATACAAAACGGCTATGCTCACCCTTCTGCTGACGGGTATGCGCCGTGGTGAACTGTGCGGACTGGAATGGTCGGATATCGACTTCGATAACGCTACGATAACCATAGCACGGTCGCTCACCGCCGTCCGTAGAGTTGGGTTAGTATTAAAAGACCCTAAAACGGAAAGCAGTAAGCGCGTAATCGCCATATCGGATAAACTGATAACGGTGCTGACCGAATACAAGGCTTGGTACGAAGAATACCGAGAAATGCACGGCGATAAGTGGGAAAACAGCAACCGATTGTTTATCGGCGAATACGGCGGAAACATTTACCCCGGCACGATAAATATGTGGATGAAACGGATATGTCAGACGGCAGGACTTGAAGAACGAACCGTCCACAGCCTTAGGCACACGAACATCACTATGCAAATCGCCGCAGGAGTTCCTATCGTAACGGTTGCAGGTCGAGCGGGTCACGCGCGAACCAGCACGACCACCGACATATACAGTCACTTCCTAAAAACAGCCGACCGCTCCGCCGCCCAAAAACTCGAAGAAATATTCGATTAAACATAATGACCCTAATGTATACCGTTGGGGTCATTTTTTATTGTCCTTTTTCTAAAGAAATTCTTTAGATATGCGAAGAACCTACTTGATTAAATTTTTTATTTATGCTATAATAATAAAAATACCGTTTAAGGGGAATTTTTATGGCAGTAAGTTACGACAAATTGTGGAAAAAACTTATAGATAAAAAGATGACAAAGAACGCGCTACGCGTGCAGGCTGAGATGTCTTCTTCCACCATGGCAAAGATGAGCAAAAACGAAACCGTATCAATGGACGTAATGCTACGCATTTGCAAGGTATTACAATGCAATATCGGCGACATAATGGACGCTACAGAGGAAGAGGTGTAAAATGAGCTTAATAAACATATTTAAAATAGAGGAAAACAAAGTTGAGGATTTAAAAGAAAGTCTAGGTTCATTAGGCAGACCTTTTGAAAAAAATTATTCTATAGGAGAAATTTCGATACCTGCTGTTTTATACGTTAAAAATGAAATGATTAAAAACGACGTAAAATGGAAATGGGTTTTAGACGAATTTTCTGCTGGTTAT
>JAZNDR010000028.1:0-79473 GCA_045588185.1 Candidatus Scatosoma sp.
TGAGTTCGATTCTCGTCGGGAGTACCAAAAGAGCGGCCGCTATATAGCGGTCGCTCTTTTGGTTGCTCCGCAAATGCGTAAAATATATCAAAATCGCTTGAAAATAAAGCCGTTTTATGGTATACTTAACAGTGTTAATAATGATAATGGAGTAGGAAAATGTTTGAAAACGTTTTGCAAGAAATTAAACGGTTTGACACCGTCATTATTCATCGCCATAAAACTCCCGACGGCGACGCACTTGGCAGTCAAATCGGCTTAAAAAATATCATTAAAGACAACTTTCCTAATAAAAAAGTTTACGCGGTAGGCGATGAGGCGAAAAGATATGCCTTTATGGACGGCTCGGTCATGGACGAAATCCCCGATGAAGCCTACCAAGGCGCGCTTGCAATCATTCTTGATTGCGGAGCGAGTGCGCTCATCAGCGACGAACGCTATAAAAACGCGGAAAAAACCGTGCGTATCGACCATCATATTTATTGTGAAAAAATTGCCGATATCGAAGTGGTAGATACTTCCTTTGAAAGCTGTTGCGGGCAAATAACGCAATTTGCCGTGGAAAGCGGGTTAAAGCTTACAACCGCTTCTGCTACCGCGCTCTATACGGGTATGGTTACCGATTCGGGACGCTTCCGCTATGATTCCACGACAGCGGACACCTTCCGTCTTGCTTCCGAGCTTTTAAAAGCGGGAGTGGATATTACCGCGATATACACAAAGCTTTACGAGGACGATTTCTTCTTCGTCAAGCTTCGCGCGCAGTTCATTTTAAAAATTCAATTTACCGATTACCGCGTGGCGTATATCTACACAACCAAAGAGGAATTGCCTACCTACGGCGTGGACACCTTTACGATATCCCGCGGAATGGTCGGCACGATGGCGGATCTTCGAGGCGTGGATATTTGGGTGAATTTCACGGAAACGGACGAGGGCGTGCTCGTTGAGATACGATCTTCTACATTCAACATCAACCCCGTGGCGACGAAATACGGCGGGGGCGGTCATGCGAAAGCGAGCGGGGCGTGCGTGAAGGACCGTGCAGAGGCGATGCGGCTTTTAGACGACCTCAACGCCTATAACAAGGAGAATGAATAATGAACGAAAATATGCAAAAAATATTAGATAAGATAAAGGAATACGATAAAATATTCATTTTTCGCCATTTCCGTCCCGACGGCGACGCGGTCGGTTCGACGAAGGGCTTGGCGGGAATATTAAAATGCACCTATCCCGATAAAAAAATCTATCTTCAAAACGCGGATTTTGCGCAATACGTTGCCTTTCTTGGTAAGGAAGACGAGCTTCTTCCCGACGAGGAATACAAGGACGCGCTCGGTATCGTACTCGACACCGCTACGAGGGAACGCATTTCCAATCAAAAATATGCGCTTTGTAAAGAGATTATAAAAATCGACCACCATATTCCCGTGCAGTCGTACGGCGTTTGCGAATGGGTGGAAGAGGAACGCTCCTCGTGCTGTGAAATGATCGCGGCGTTTTATAACGAATTTAAAAACGAATTAAAGATAGACAAAGAAGCCGCAAGCTGTATTTATACGGGTATGGTTACCGATTCGGGCAGATTCCGTTTCCGCGAGGTTTCGGGGGAAACGATGCGTCTTGCAGGGTTAATGCTCGATCAGGGTATCGACGCCGATAAAATATACGCGAATTTATATATGGACGAATTTGAAACGCTCAAATTCGAAGCATACGTGCAGAAAAAGATACAACGCACGGAAAACGGCGTGGCGTATTTGTTCGTGGATAAGAAAATGAAAAAGAAATTCCACTTAACCAACGAAACTGCCAGTGCGTCCGTATCGTATATGGAAAAAATTAAAGGCTCACTTATTTGGCTTGCCTTTATCCAGAACGACGACGGCAGTATCCGCGTACGTTTACGCTCCCGTTTCGTTACCGTAAGCGAGCTCGCTGAACGCTACCGCGGCGGCGGTCATGCTTGCGCAAGCGGCGCAACGGTCTATTCCAAAGCGGAAATGAAAATGCTTTTGAAAGAAGCCGACGCACTGTTGAAAACATATAAAGAAAATAACGAGGGGTGGCTGTAATGAAAATTTTAATAACCAACGACGACGGCGTGGATACCCTCGGTATCCGTCTGCTTGCACAGTGGGCGAAAAAACTGGGGGGAGTTACCGTGGTTGCGCCGAAAGTAGAACAGAGCGCAAAAAGCCACGCAATCGAACTGATAAAGCCTATCGAAATCAAAGAAGTACCGTTTATCGACGGCGTAAAAGCGTATTCGCTTGATTCCACGCCCGCCGATTGCGTGCGCTTTGCCGTTTTGGGCCTGCAAGAGAAATTTGATTTGGTGCTTTCGGGAATCAACCGTGGTGTAAATTTAGGCGCGGACGTCGTGTATTCGGGTACGATCGGCGCAGTATTCGAGGCGATACGAATGGGAATCCCGGCTATTGCGTTTTCTTCGTTCCCCGACGGGCAGGAAGCGGCGACGAAGTATTTGGACGAGGTGTATGAATATCTTATCCAAAACGACCTTTTCGCACAGAACCCCATTTATAACGTGAATATTCCAAACGAGGCGAAAGGGATTCGAATGACCTATCAAGGTTCGCAATATTATTCGGACGCATTTATTAAGATAGAGGGGACGGAGAATTTATACAGACAGGACGGCGAACCGATAGCGGACGTTTGTCCTGACGATATGGATAGAGATTCGGTTGCGTTGCAAGCGGGGTATATATCCATAACGCCGTTAATGGCGACGCGGACGAATATGACGGTATTTGAGAAATACCGCACGAAATAAGAAACAACGCCTTTAAACGGGGTAAAACCGCACGAGCCGAGTATTCCTAATGGAATACTCGGCTCGTTTTAAATCAACAAATTTAAAGCAAAAAAGAACCGCCCTTTACAGAGCGATTCTCTTTTTTGTTTGAGATAATAATTAGTCAGCATTTACCCAAGCGAGATTCCAAATCGAAAGACGGTCTTTATTGCTCGTGCTGTTACTGGGACAGTTGTTGATAATTTCAATGGTAAAATTGCCTTCGACAGCAGTCGTCAATTCCCAAGTAAACAATTGAGCAACATATTTATCGGTATTAGTATTAAGTGAAAGATTTTCAACTTTATTTGTTGCTATGATTTCTCCGTTTTCATTTTTGATATTAATGGTCGCGGAGATTTTTGTATCGCTCGCCATGATACCCCAGTTGAAGGAAAGAGATTTAATACCGTTCGCAATCTTGGGGGAAAGCAATGTGCCAATAGCAGAAGTTTTACCGTTTAAACAAATGGCTCTAGCGGATGCATCGCCAATTGCGGAGAACGATCCGTTGCCGTTAGAACCGTCAGCATTTCCGCTATATACGGCACTGTTAGTAGCAATCCAACCATCGGTAGTTGTGTGAGAACCGTAGCTGGTAGTTGTCGATAATGTACCAAAATCGGCGGAAGTAGCCGTAAGAGCAACGGGTGCTTCGATAACAAATGTGAACGCAACGGGGGCGCCGACAGCAATCTCATTTACCTTAAAGGTCGCTGTAAGTTCAACGGTGGCTTCCGCAGAAGGAAGAGTGATTGTAAGTGTTCCATTGGTATTGTCTACAACTGCGTTCGGGTTATTGGAAGCCCACTCAATAACGACATCATCATAAGCCGCGCCAAACAAGGGAAGCGTTACAGTGGTTTCGCTTTTGTACGATTCGCTAAGAGCAACAACCATTTCTGCTTTTTCGGAAGATACTTTCAGTTCCGTGGTCAAATTTTCATTATCAATGAACGTAGCTAACATCGTAGGGAAGTTCCCAGAAGCAAGATAAGAATATTGCGATCTACTGAATGTGTCATAATTGTTATATGTGCCAAGGAAATATTTGGTCGTTCCCACGGTAGCAACAAGTGTATTATAAGTAGAATCCAAGGTATAAACACTGGTAGGTTCGGTGTTAAGGACAATACCATCATAGGTTACATCAATGTATTGCTTGTTTTCGCCTTCTCCGAAATACAAATAGTATCCATCAGTTACTTCTTCAAGATATACAAAAACGGCTTTATTGATAACATCGGTAGTGTTGAGACGACCACTTGCAATCGTACCATCGAAATATAACGTTTTGTTAAGATTTTCTTGTCTAAGAAGAAGTGCGTAAGCGGTATTTTCCGTCGGTGAATCTATTATGATTGCGGAAATCTGAGGAAGAGCCGCTACCTTGAACGAATAGTTAAGAACAACAGGCGTTTCCGTGCCGATAGATAACGTAGCGGTAAGGTTTACAGTTTGTTCCGTTGCTTGTTGTGTAACGGTAATTGTACCAGCTGTATTGTCTACAACCGCACATTCTTTATCGGAAGTCCAAGTAATAGTAACATTCGAGAATGTTGCACCAGCAACGGGAACGTTTAATACAATATCTTCCGTAACGTCGTCAAACGCAATCGAAAGGTCTGCTTTTTCTTGATTAAGCTTAATTGCATCTGTCATTTCAGACGCTTTTACAAGGTTGCCGAATTTCGTGATATAATTGGACGAGCCATCATCAAGATACGAGGTCTTGGAGGGGCGGAACGAGTTGTTGATATCGTTAAACGTACCAAGGAAGTATTCGCCGTCTTTCTTGCCACCCGTCAGCGTAGTAACAAGCGTGTTGTATTTGCTGCTATACGTAAATTTCGTTTCAGCCGTATCCGTAATAGCAGGGTTGACGTATCCGTTTTCGTTTTCATAAATCTTAATATACTTTTTAGCCTTACCGTCAAGATAGTAGAGATAGTAAGAACCGTCTTCACCCGTTACAGCTTCTAAACCGACCGTAACAGCTTCGGAAACGTTGGTGGTAACAGCAAGATAATATCCGCTCATACCCCCTTTGAGATACAAGGTCTGATTCGTGGTGAGTTGATCAAGGTAAAGCATATCGTATTCAGCAACGGAGGGAGAACCTACGGTAATAAGGTATGCAAGTTCAACGCTGATCGTAATTTCTTTCGATACGGTCTTTTCGCCACTTGTTACGGCTACGGTAAGAGTAACGTTCGTTGCGGTTTCTTGGGGAGTAATGGTCAGCTGATCACCATCAATAGCCGCGACTGCCGTATTATTGGAAGACCAAACAATGGTAACTCCGTCGAAATATTGCGTTGCGGTGGGCAATGTAATTGTTTTTGCGGAAGAAATAGCGTAAGAACTTTCAATATCAATTGCAAGATCTTTCAATTCTTTCGTTGCCTTTACTTCGTCCGTCGCCGTCGTCTTGTCGATAAACGTACAAAGTTTTGCGGTGAAGTTGGAGGAGATATATTTCATCGCGCTTGCGGAAACCGTTTCAAACTGCTCATATGTACCGAGGAATGCAGTTTCGTCAGCCGTTACGATAGTGCCGTGCTCCGCACTCCATTTATACTCGGTTACGGGGTCTCTGCCGACAGTGTCGAACGAAAGCCTGCCTTCTTCCGAAATGTTGATATTGATATACGCTCCGTCTTCCTTTTGAAGATAGAACGTACCTTCTTTAGCGGCAACGATAGTTACATCAGCCGCAAGGTCTGCATTTGCCGTTGTTTTCAGATATTTTCCGTCGAAGCTACCTTCCAGATACAATATCTTATCAAGATTACCTTGATAGAGGTACATTTTGTACGTTTTGCCTACTTCGGGGGCAGCCGTGATTGCTTCGGGAATGTAAATGGATTCCTTTGCAACGGGGAGATTTTCAAATACAAGCGTATCGGAAGCCTCGCCGCTCGTGATGGTTGCCGTCAAGGTAACCGTCGTAGGTGCATCCTTAGGAAGCGAAACGATCAGTTTATCGCCGTCTACCTTTGCAACCGATTCGTTGCTAGAAGCCCACGAAACGGTTACATCACTGTATATCAAACCTGCGGTGGGCAGGGTAAGATCGGTCATAATTTCTTCGCCGTAATTGGGAAGCTTAACGAATTCTTTTTCGAACGCAACTTTTTCCGCGTCGTTACGTTCTACAAGCGTAACGTTAGAGAATGCGTCTTTCGTCAAAGGAATAAGGTAAACCTTGTTGTTGTAGATGGAAACGACACCCGTAACGTCTGCCATATAACCCTTGCTTGCAGCAACGGTCTTTATAAAGTCTTTTTGATCGTCAGCCGACAACATACAAGCGGTACTGGAAATACGAACGTAGCTCTGCTTGTTTCCAAGTTTGAAGTTATAATAAGTAGAGTTGCTTGCGTCTTGACCGAGAACGGTTACGCCCTTGATAGTAACGACGGTGGATTGAAGCTTGGTAAGCTCTTCTGCCTGCAAGCTTTCCGCTGCGCTAAACGTAGCCGTGATATCGTTGGGAGTAACGGCAACGGGAGTAGCGTTCAAAATTTCAACGCCTGCGTCAACGATTTGGTTTACGCCGTAATAGGTATCGCGGATACCTCTTACACGGATTTCCATACCAACGGCAAGACCTTCCATTTTCGCCGCTTCAAGATTGTATACGTAATAACCGCCGTCAGCGTCCTGTAAATACAGTTCGTGCTTCGTATCGGTGTTTACGATACCCGAGATAACGCCCTTAATAACAACGGCTTTTTCATCTTCCGTTGCGGTGAACTCCGCCCAGGTAAGTTCTTTAAACTTGGGCACAGTACGGTCGTAGCTCGTTTGAATAGTGTTGCCTTCCGCGTCCGTGATGGTAGCGGTGAGCACGTAGTTGACGTCAGCGGGAGCATTCTCGTCGATGTCGAGCGTGATAGTGCCGTCATCGTTTACAACGATTTTAACGCCGCTTTCCACGTTTACCGACCAAGCAACGTTGTAAGTAACACCGTCGATGGTTACTTTGTTGTAGAGTTCCGTGTCAGCCGCGGTAACGGTAACTTGTGCCTTGTAAATGCTGTCAAGGTACGATTTTGCCGATTCAAGCGTGTTTGTTTCCGCATCGTCTTTACAACCTGCGAAACAGGTCAGACACGCCATGGCTGCAAGAAATCCAAGCAGTTTTTTCTTCTTCATAAGTTTCTCCTTCCTTATAAAATTTTTTTATTTACATTCAATTCTTAATGAATTGTAATGTTTTCGATATTGAACACTTTAACTTGATACCCGCCTTTTTCCGCGCCCTCGGGTTTAAAGTAGTCGATGACGCCTTTCACGTCGATGGTTTTGTTCATAAATTTATCCGCCGTAACGATTTTGCCTTCCGCATCTTTCAAAACGATAGTACGAATGGTAATTTCATTTCCCGCATTATCCTCACAGGTCAGCGTGATTGCACCATCGCTGTCCCCGCCGTTGTGCGTAGTGTAGGTACTTACGACCTTCAAGCCTTTCATAGAAATCGAACTTTGCATAGCAAGCTGTGCATACGCGAATTCCTTTTCTTCTACCGTTTCTTCATCGTCGCTTAAAATCTCAATCGTAACGTTGCTGTTGAATTTCTCAACCGTCGTTTCCAAGCAAACGGGAGTGTAGGTAGGATTTTCAGGGTCGAGGTCTTTCATACTTCCCTCGTCGTCGGGGTTGCGCATATTATAGTCAACGCCCGAAACCTGCCACGAATCGCCTGCCTCGTAATAGGAAACCGTACCCACCACGCGCACTTTGTGCATAGGGGAGAGGACTTCCTGCCCGAACGCATTGAGCGAGAATCCGTAATATACATACATACCGTACCAAATCCCCGTTTCCTCGTCGTAGTTTTCCACGTACGCACCGTTGTTGTTCAGATAAGTTACAACACCCTCAAACGAAACCTTTTGCCCGTCGTAGTCGGCAATATTCAACCGCAATTCTTTCAAATCAACCGGTTGTGCTTTGCCGTAATAGAAATCGGGGTCTTTTTCGTTGGAATGCACGTGCAATTTCAAATCAGTAGCCTGTTTGATTGCCTTACCGCAAGTTTCGCCGTAACGATTACCTTCCGAGTTAGATGCAATCGCAAGACCGTTTTGTAAAATTTCAATATTTAAATTGCGGTAAGCGGTTGCACCCTCGGGCTTATACCACACCCAAACGAGGTGTCTGTCGCCTGTGGAGTCAAGCTCCCAGTCCGCACCGTCCGTTTCCAAAATGATAGAGGTAGCGGACTGCAATTTGCTTTTCGTGAAGTTAGAGGCTTTTTTACCCCAAACCTCAATTTTTCCCGTTGATTCGGGAGTGTTAATTGCAAGATATCTTGCTTTCAGCACGCCGTTTTCCGAAATAGAGGTGGGAACGTGGAAATGCGTGGTATCGCCGTCGATAAACAGCTTTACTTTCGCTTCCTGTTTTTTCGTTTCCGAACTCATATCCAAAGTAACGGAAGCGGCGTAGTCGATTTCCTGTATTTCGGGCGAAGAGGAAGCGGAATCGTCGTTACAGCCCGCTAATAAACCTACCGCCGAAAATACGGTTAAAAGAAACGCAATAATACGTTTTTTCATCTTATCTATCCTCGCTTTTGCTTACGCTTGGTATTCACATTCTTCAACCGCGTCTTCAAACGCTCTCTTGATGAGGTCTTTTGCTGCGTCGCCTTTGAGTTCGGGCCTTTCTACGAAACAACGTTGCATCAATGCGCCGACTTCGTCACGCGCAACGGACGAACCTTTAAACGCAGGGGAAACGTAATAAGCCTCAACCTGATCCATACAGGTCTTTGCGGAAAGCGCCGCAATAAAGCTTGTGCCGTTCGCCTTGTTCAAGAACGCTTTATAGAAGTTATCGTTTACAACCGATTGAAGAACGGGAACGTAGCCCGAAGCGATTGAAAGGTCGGCTTGGAACTCAACCGTCGTCGTGAGGTATTTCGTGAACAGCCAAGAAGCGATAACTTCTTGGGGATTTTCCTTTTTAAAGATACAAAGGGAAGGACCTTGCGAAATAACTTTCGGTTGTTCGGGATTTACTTGGGGAATGGTAGCGATACCCACTTCGAAAGGATAGTCGCCCTTATCGTTGGGCGTAGGGCACTGCTTCGTTGCGCCTGCCGACGAACCGATAGACATATAGCTTCTCGTGCCCGTTTGCGCCGTGAACAAGCTGGAGGTGTACGAACCGAGGATTTCCTGCGTCGTTACGTAGCCCTTTTGATACCAGTCTCTGAATTCCAAAACAAATTCATGGTTCTTTTCGTTATCGAACAGGAAGTGGTTGCCTGCCTCGGAAGAGGTGTAAGGCGAACCGTATTGTTCGCACATCGTGATAAACCAGTTTGCTTCCGAGTCGTAGCCGAGGGGCACGCAGGTCGGGTCGATGGTTTTGATTTGCGCGCAAAGTGCTTTCAAATCTTCCCAAGTTTCGGGAACTTCAAGATTGTTTTTCGTGAAGAAAGTTTTATCGTAATATAAAACTTCGGTAGATTTATAGAGAGGCAGGGTGTACATTTTTCCGTCGCCAAACGCTTTACCTTCGTTGTAATATCCAGGGATAAAGTCGGCTACCTGTTCGTCGGTAAGACCGAGAATTTGACCTTCCAAGCCCGTCATAGCGATATCGCTTGCGATAAGGTCGTCAAGGGGAGCTACCGCGCCCGCGATATTGTAAAGAGCCACGTGGTCGGGGTAGCAATACGCCATATTCGGCTGATTGCCAGCCGTTAATTCTTTACTGATTTGGTCACGGACGTCGTCGTAACCGCCTACCTGCTTGTGGTCGATCGTGATGTTGGGATAGATTTCGTTAAACTTTTCTACGTACGGATTGAGTACGTCGGTGAGTGACTGCCCCATCGTGTGGTAGAACGTTACGGTAACCGCACTGCCGTCGTAACCGCCTTCGGGAATGACGAGGTCGGTAAAGGTTTGTTTACCGCCGCCACCGCAAGCCGCCATCGAACCCAAGGTCGTGCCAAGCGAAACCATTGCCACGAGCGTAGCTAAAACTTTCTTGAACTTTCCTGTTTTTTGCATTGTTTTATCCTTCTTTATAATAATTTTTATTATTGACAATTGATAAGCTTAACCTTTGATACCGCTTCTCGAAACGCCTTTCATGATATATTTTCTAAGGAAAATAAACACGAGGAAAAGGGGCGTCGAAACAAGGGTAACCGCCGCCATTTGAACGGGGAAGTTGACTTCACCCGAAGCGTTGGTAAACGCGTTTCTAAGACCGTTCGTAATCAAACGGTGTGCTTCGTCGTTGGCAACCAAGCGAGGCCAAATATAGGTGTTCCATGCACCCATCATTTTCAAAATGGTAATAGATATGAGCGTAGGAAGCGCAAGGGGAATCATAACTTTCCATAAATATTTGAGGTCGGTCGTGCCGTCTACCTTTGCTGCCAAATACAGCTCGTTGGGAATCTGCATAAAGTTTTGCTTTAAGAGATAAATATAGAAGATACTCACAAGGAAAGGCACAATCAATACGGTGTAGGTATTCAACCAACCGAACTGACTTACCGTTTGGTAGTTCGTGATCGTAAACAATTCCCCGGGAATCATCATTGTGGCGAGCAAAATAGCAAACAGTGTATTTTTACCCTTAAATTCAAGACGCGCAAACGCAAACGCCGAAAGCACCGTAATCACAAGCGATAACAGTGTGGATACAATGCCGACGTATAAGGTATTCAAAAACAGAGTACCGAGGTCAGCCGTATTGAATGCGTCTACGTAGTTGTAGAACACAAATTTTTTCGGGAAAAGCGTGGGTACGGCAAGATTGTATTCCGTCAGCGTTTTCACGGACGAGATCAACATCCAGTAGAAAGGGAAGAGGATCACGAGCGCCATAAAGCCGAGGAATAAATAAAGCATTACCTGCACGAAGATTTTAACGACTCGTTGCTTGGAGGATACTTTTTGCATATCTTGTTCGTGCATTACTTTCGTTTCGATTTCAGACATACTTATACCTCCTTAATAATGCGTTTTCTTTTTACTTACGTAAAGGTTAATCATCGTTACGACGAAAATGATAGCAAACAGAATCAACGCCGCCGCACTTGCACGGCCGTGGTGCTGACCTTCCAACGAGTCGTAAATATACCCGACCATGGTATTGAGTCTGCCGTCCATACCCGCAGGCCCCATACCCTCGCCGAAAATACCGACGATACTTGAATATTCCTTAAACCCGCCGATAAAGCCAGTAATGACAACGTAAGCAAGCATTGGGGAAAGCAGGGGGACGGTGATTTTTAAAAATACCCGCCAACGGGGCGTACCGTCTACTTTCGCCGCGTCGTAATACTGTTTATTTACACTCTGCAAACCGCCGAGCAAAATAAGGATTTTAAAGGGCAACGCATTCCAAACGATATAGATAACCATAACCGTGATATTTGCGGTATAGGTCGAGCCGGAGTTAATCCAGTTGATAGGGTCAACGCCGAATACCCCGAGAATGTTATTGATAATACCCGCAGTCGTAATTAACTCCTGTTCACTGCCGATATTGTTACCGATAATATTGAACATTGCCGCAAATACCATACCGATAGCAATCGAGTTGGTAACGTAGGGCAGGAAGAAAATCGTTTGCAATAATCTTTGCAAGGGCTTGATTGCGTTTAAGCAAACGGCGATGAGGAGCGCGAGTATCGTGGAAATAGGCACGGTAATCACGCAAAGCAGCATCGTGTTCTTCAAACATTCCAAGAATTTTTTATATTGCAATACTTTCGAAAAGTTGCCGAAACCGAAAGAGTATACTGCTCCGCCGATTTCGCCGACGCTGCTGTAATCTTCCAAGAACGCCATGCGCAAGGTATTGACGATCGGCCATGCGGTAAATACAAGTAACAGCACGATAGCGGGAGAAAGATACACCCAGCCTTTCCATTTATCGAATTTTTTATAGACGAGATTTACGAAAAATCCCTGCCATATCCACTTTACGCAAAAGGTCTTCCAAACCCCGTCCACAAAAGCGGATTTTAAAGCGTTGAGCACCTTTGCCATACTTATTTCACCTCGAAATAAATTCTTTCTTCCGTTTCCTTGTCAAAGAGGAATACTTTATGCGGTTTTAAAGTATAACGCACGGTGGCAGACGACATATCTACCTTGTTATCCGCATTGATAATCGAACGAATCACGGGATTGAGCGAAGCTTCGTTCTTCGAAACCACGCTGACGTCGCGTCCCATAACCTCCACGTTGGAAAGTTCGCAAACGAACGGACCTTTTTCGTCCAAATTAAAGCCTTCGGGACGGATACTTACGTAAACGTCCTTATCCGCTACGCCTTTCACGGTCAATACTTCGTCGTTGCCGATATACAGCTTTTCGTTTTCCACGCGCCCCGTAAACACGTTGATAGGGGGTGTGCCGAGGAACTTCGCAACGAATAGGTTTTTCGGATCGTCGTAAATTTCCTGCGGTTTACCGATTTGCTGTACTACACCCAGCTTCATAACTACGATAACGTCGGAAATACTCATCGCTTCCTCTTGGTCGTGCGTAACGAAAATCGTTGTGATACCCGTTTCTTTTTGGATTCTTCTAATCTCTTCGCGAGTCTGTAAGCGCAAGCGCGCGTCGAGGTTGGAAAGGGGCTCGTCCAAAAGCAATACGCGGGGCATTTTTACAAGCGCGCGCGCAATCGCAACACGTTGCTGTTGACCGCCCGACAGCTCGCTCGGCTTTCTGTCCATCAAATCGTCGATTTGAACAAGCTTTGCCGCTTCGACCGCTCTTTCCAGCATTTCGTCCTTTGTCATTTTATCCTTGCCTTTAAGGTTTTGCAAGGGGAACAAAATATTCTGCTTTACCGTCATATGCGGATAGAGCGCGTAGTTTTGGAATACCAAGCCGATACCTCTGTTTTCAGGGGAGAGTTCGGTTACGTCCTCGTCGCCGAAGAAAATCTTGCCCGAGGTGGGCTTTTGTAAACCGCTGATCATATACAGGGTAGTACTCTTTCCGCAACCGGAAGGGCCGAGCAAACCGACCAGCTTCCCGTCGGGAATGGTGTAGGTGAAGTCGTTTACCGCAATCACCTCGCCGCCAGCCTTTTTATTACGGCTGGGGAAAATTTTGGTTAAGTTTTGTAATTCTACTTTCATATGACCTCCTGAAAGTCTTGCGTAGATATATTAAGCTCAAAGGCTCGTTTCCTGTTCTCTTTGCGCGGCGACCTCTTTCGCGTGTTCTTCTTCCTTAAACGCGATAAGCGCCTCTTGCGACTCAAATATTTTTTGACTGGAATAATCAACGACCACCGTATCGGAAAGCAAGTCGTGGATAGAGGAGTTCGTTTGCGTAGCAATCATGACGGCGATTTGCAAAATCAAAATCAAACCGAGCGTAATAACGCCGACGCTCCCAAGCACCCCGAAATAAATCATGGTAATGAGTAACACGGGTACCATCGTTTCCATCGTGTACAGCCCGAGCATAGACCGCACGAACAGAACGGGGTTGGACATTTTAACGCAATTCGTGCGTATTACAGCGAGCCCAAACGCCTTTTTCCCTAAGGTCTGCCCGTTTTTAAAACAAAGGGGAACGACGAAATAGAAAACAAAAATCGCCAAAAACAAACCGACGGCAAGAATGGTAAGCGTTAAATAGAACATAGTATTGTACAGTCGCAACACTGCGGGGTCTTTGCCCAACGCCTCACTCGCCGCCTCGTAATTTGCCTTTTCCTCGTCCGAAAGCGCGTCGTAAGCCTCTTGCGTAATATCCAAATCAATACCGTATTCTTCTGCGTATTGCGTATAATATTCCTCTAACTTTGCACTGTGATTATCATACCCGACGACCGCCGAAACGACCGTCGCTAAGCCGACCGCCAGCATTACCGTCAAAATCGCGTCGAATAAATACGCGGATATTCTTTTCCAAAAATTAGCCTTTTGTAAACTTACGGACATAGAGTTTCCCTATCAGCGCGCATAGCGCGTATATATAATAATGTAAATATGTGCAATTCGAAAAAATTTTTTTCACGCGCCTGCTGTTTTGTTTAAACAGCAGAAACGCCCGCGGGCGTTTCGCATTTCTCCTATTAAAAAAACTTATTGGAAAGAGAACAATGCAAAGCTCATTATAAGCCACTATATTTAGTCAATTTATATGATAACACAATTTTCGACAAATTGCAAACCTTTTTTCCCTTGCTTGTGAAAAAAAATACCAGAAACGGAAAAATTCAAACATAACGCACTTGCAATCGAAATTTTCGATTGTAAGTGCCTTTATAATTGCGGATTGAAACAATTACGGACAAAAAAACGGATAATTCCTTGACAGAAAAAGGAAAATCGAATATAATAGAAGAAAGAAAAATCTTTTCAACGGAGGAAACGGACGATGGATATACGCAATATTTTATCGAAATGCGACCACACTTTACTTGGACAGACCGCCACTTGGGAGCAAATCAAAACAATTTGCGACGAGGGAATGAAATACGGTACGGCGTCGGTATGTATTCCGCCTTGCTACGTAGAACAAGCGAAAAAGTATACGGGGGACAAGCTGAAAATTTGTACGGTAATCGGTTTCCCGAACGGTTATAATACCACAGCCGTGAAGGTATTTGAAACGGCGGAAGCGGTAGAAAAGGGTGCGGACGAAATAGATATGGTCATCAATATCGGTATGCTCCGCGCGGGCGAGGATAATAAGGTCTGCGACGAGATACGCCAAATCAAAAAAGCGTGCGGAGATAAAATTTTGAAAGTCATTATTGAAACCTGCTTATTAACCGAGGACGAGAAACTGCGTATGTGCAAAATCGTAACGGACGCGGGCGCGGATTATATCAAAACTTCAACTGGTTTTTCCACGGCAGGCGCAACGCTTGCAGACGTCAAGCTCATGCGCGCAAATGTGGGCGAAAAAGTACTCGTCAAAGCGGCGGGCGGTATTTCGGGGTTAGAGGACGCACAGGCATTCCTCGACAACGGCGCGGCGCGCCTTGGCACCAGCCGCGTAGTCAAAGCCGTACAAGGCATAGCGGGCAAAGGCTATTAAGTAACCTAATAAGTAAAACGAAAGTTTTGCGCCAAATACCGCGTAGCGGTAAATCGCTATGGCGAACAACGGCAAAAGCTTCACGCATAATATCATAAAAGCAAAAAAGGAGAATAATAATTATGTCAGTACCTACCCCTCATATATCGGCAAAAGTAGGCGATTTCGCCAAAACGGTTTTAATGCCCGGCGACCCCTTGCGAGCCGAATATATCGCGAAAACGTATCTTGAAAACGCAGTGCTCGTCAACGACGTGCGCGGCGTACACGGCTACACGGGCTATTATAAAGGTAAGCGTGTGTCCGTTATGGCTTCGGGTATGGGACAACCTTCTATCGGTATCTATTCCTACGAGCTGTACCATTTTTACGGCGTGGAAACGATTATCCGTGTGGGTTCGTGCGGTTCGTTTTCCCCCGAACTCCACGCCCGCGACATCATCGTGGCGATGGGTGCTTGCACCAACGGCAACTACGCCTCGCAATACAATCTCCCCGGCACTTTCTGCCCGATTGCCGACTTTGACCTCGTTCGCCGTGCGGCGGAAGAATGTCAAAAAGCGGGCGTAAACTATCGCGTGGGGAATATTTTGTCCTCGGATATGTTCTATGACGATGCAAATTCAGGTATGCAATGGGCAAAAATGGGAGTACTCGGCGTAGAAATGGAATCGGCTGCGCTCTATTGTAACGCGGCGCGCGCGGGTAAAAAGGCACTTTGCATTTGTACCGTTAGCGATTCGTTTATTTATCCCGAAGAAAACACGACGGCGGAGGAACGCCAAACGTCGTTTACGAAAATGATGGAGATCGCCTTGGCGTTGGCGTAAGGAGAGTATATGGCAAAACGCGCGTTTTTGATCGTTTTGGATAGCGTAGGCGTCGGGGCGATGCCCGATGCGTATAAATGGGGGGACGAGGGAAGCAACACCTTGGGCGTTATTTCCAAACACCCCGCATTTTCCTGTCCCAACCTCACGGAAATGGGACTTTTCGCCATAGACGGTATAGGGCAAAAATCCCGTTCAACGCATACCTGCTATGCCAGAATGACGGAAGCCTCGCAAGGCAAGGATACCACGATCGGGCACTGGGAAATCGCAGGCGTGTATTCGGCTAAACCCTTTCCCACCTATCCCGACGGCTTCCCCGAAGAAGTGATTTCCGCATTCGAAAAGGCGACGGGCAGGGGTACGCTTTGCAACCGTCCGTATTCGGGAACGGAAGTAATTAAAGATTTCGGCGAAGAACATTTAAAGACGGGCAAGCTGATTGTATATACTTCCGCGGACAGCGTATTCCAAATCGCGGCGCACGAGGATAAAGTCCCCGTCGAGGAACTCTATAAATATTGCAAACAGGCTCGTCAAATTTTACAGGGCGAGCACGGCGTGGGGCGGGTAATCGCCCGTCCGTTTAACGGCGAATATCCGTTTAAACGCACGCCCCGCCGTCACGACTATTCGTTGCTTCCGCCCAAAAACACGCTTCCGTCCGTTATGCAAAAGGCGGGATTCGACACGATATCGGTCGGCAAAATTTACGACATTTTCGCGGGGCAAGGCTTTACTGAAAGCTATCCCACCGTCAGCAACGACGACGGAATGGATAAAACGCTCGCAATCGCAAAACGCGATTTCGAGGGATTATGTTTTGTCAACCTCGTCGATTTCGATATGACCTACGGGCACAGAAACGATATTGAGGGCTACGCCCGCGCGATGACGCAATTCGACAAACGCTTGGGCGAGCTGTTGCCGTTGCTCAAAGAGGACGATCTGCTTATCATCACGGCGGACCACGGCTGTGATCCCGCCACGCCGTCCACCGACCATTCGCGGGAGTATACTCCGATGCTTGCCTATGGTAAAAAATTAAAAACGGGAGTAAATCTCGGCACAAGAGATAGTTTTGCCGATATCGGCGCAAGCGTGCTCGAATGGTTCGGCTTACCCCAAGGCGAGCTGTACGGAAAGAGCTTTTTAAAGGAGATAGTAAAATGACCGACCGCGAATTGATGGAGCTTGCCGTCAAGGCGAGAAAAAACGCATACGCGCCCTATTCGGGGTTTTGCGTAGGTGCGGCGTTGCTTGCAAAAAGCGGTAAAACGTATACGGGCTGTAATATCGAAAACGCGGCGTATACGCCCACCAACTGCGCCGAACGCACCGCACTGTTTAAGGCTGTCAGCGAGGGGGAACGGGAATTTACCGCCATTGCAATCGTCGGCGGAAAAGGGGACGAGCCGAAGGAGTTTTGCGCGCCTTGCGGAGTTTGCAGACAAACGCTTGCGGAATTTTGCGATAACGGCTTTCGGTTGCTTCTCGGTACGCCTGATAATATCCGCGTATATACGCTTGCGGAGATTTTACCTTATTCGTTTGGGAAAAACGATTTGAAATAAAGAGGAAAAAGTATGAGAACTTACGATATTATTCGTAAAAAACGGGACGGCGGCGAGCTGACGGAAACGGAGATTAGAGCGTTTGTCGAGGGGTACGTATCGGGCGAGATACCCGATTACCAAGCCGCCGCGCTTTGTATGGCGATTTATTTCCAAGGTATGTCGGTTGAGGAAACGACCGCACTCACTTTCGCTATCCGCGATTCGGGCGAAAGGCTTGACTTTTCCGAAATCCAAGGCTTGCGCGTGGATAAACATTCCACGGGTGGGGTGGGCGATAAAACCAGTTTAATCGTTGCGCCTATCGTTGCTACGCTCGGTGTAAAAGTCGCCAAAATGAGCGGTAGGGGGCTTGGGCATACGGGCGGTACGATAGATAAATTAGAAGCGATAGAGGGATTTTGTACCGACCTGCCTATCGAGAAATTCAAAAAAATCGTCAACGAAGTGGGTATCGCTATCGTAGGACAGAACGCCTCGCTTGCGCCTGCGGATAAACTGTTATACGCACTCCGCGACGTGACGGCGACGGTGGATAGCCTGCCTCTTATCGTATCCAGTATTATGGGTAAAAAGCTGGCGGCGGACGACGATTGTATCGTGCTCGACGTCAAAACGGGTAGCGGCTCGTTTATGAAAACGGCGGAAGACAGTAAGAAACTTGCCGAGGTTATGGTAGAGATAGGCAAACGCGCGGGCAAAAAAATGCGTGCGCTCATTACCGATATGGATAGACCGCTTGGGAATGCAATCGGCAATTCCCTCGAAGTGGTGGAAGCGATTGAAACCCTGCAAGGGAAAGGCCCTGCCGACTTAGTCGAGCTGTGCGTGGCGCTCGCTTCGCATATTCTTTGCCTTGCGGAAAAGGGCAGTTATTCCGAATGTGAAAAAGCGGTGCGTGAAACGCTTGTTAGCGGTAAGGCGTTAAAAACGCTTGCGAATATGGTGGAAGCACAGGGCGGGAATAAAGAGTGGATATACAACCCCGAAAAATTCCCCAAGGCGAAATATTCCTTTACGGTCAAAGCGAAAGAGAGCGGGTATATCACAGGCGTGGACGCGGAAGGCTACGGCGTGGCGAGCTTGCTTCTCGGCGCGGGAAGGAATACCAAAGAGGATAAAATAGACATGGCGGCGGGGATATATCTCTGTGCCAAAACGGGCGATTTCGTGAATGCGGGCGACCCGATCGCCGTGCTGTATTCGGAAAAAGAAACCGCTTTCGTATCGGCGGAAAAAAGACTTTTAGAAGCGACGCGGATTGGCAAGACCGCGCCAAAGGATCAGCCCTTGATACTCGGTATTGTCGAATAAGAAAAATGAGTAACGCAAAGCCCCTTTCCCAAACGATGGGAAAGGGGCTTTTGGCGACCCAAAACGGGCTCGAACCGTCGACCTCCAGCGTGACAGGCTGGCGCTCTAACCAACTGAGCTATTGGGCCGAATGTTATTGATTTTTGGTGGGCCTTCACGGACTTGAACCGCGGACCAATCGGTTATGAGCCGACCGCTCTAACCAACTGAGCTAAAGGCCCGTGTGCAGCCAAACGATTTTTCTTGGCGCACAATGCTTGAATATAATAAACGATTTTTTTTGAAAAGTCAAGTGATTTTCTCACAAAAACGCAAAAATTTTTTTTCGACAAAAGAATTTTTTTTTCGACCTATGCTTACAAAATTTCCCCGTTATAATTTTTTAAAATATACGCAAGGCAAAAACGAAGGAGTGAAATACAATGCAGATAAGCGTCAATCGAAAAAACAATATGCTGTATATCCGTCTTGTCGGCGAGTTGGACGAGCATTCGGCAACCGAGGCGCGCAGGCGCATAGACGGTATAGCCGAGGAAACGGCAACGGCGGAGCGCGCGGTGTTCGACCTTGGCGAGGTGTCGTTTATGGACTCGACTGGGATCGGGTTTTTAATAGGCAGATATAAGAAATTCCGTCGCTTAGGGATACCCGTGTACATAACGAACGGGTCGCCCACGACCGACAAGATACTCACAATGAGCGGCGTGTACACGCTCATTCCCAAAATCTGATAAAGCAAGGAGCAAAACGAAAATGGAAAATTATATGAAACTGGAAATAGCGGCGCGGAGCGAAAACGAGGGGTTTGCCCGAAGCGCGGTAGCCGCGTTCGCGCTTACTCTTAACCCTACGCTTACCGAGCTTTCCGATATTAAAACGGCGGTCAGCGAAGCGGTTACCAACTGCGTGGTACACGCGTATCGAGGCGGAGCGAAAGACGGAAAAATTTTTATCGAATGTAAAACGCAGACGGAGAAAAACGGGGAAGATAAGTGCGGTGTGTTACATATCACCGTCGCCGACGAGGGTTGCGGGATAGAGGATATTGACAAGGCAACCACTCCCTTTTTCACGACACTGGAAAGCGATGAACGCTCGGGTATGGGTTTTACCATTATGCAAACCTTTATGAGCGAGTTTTCCGTGGAAAGTGAAAAGGGAAAGGGCACGAAAGTCCAAATGTCCAAAATTATCGGCGGGGCGGAAAACGGGGAGATAAAGGAACGGCTGAATGCTTGAAGAAAAGGTTACAATCGAATACGTCCGCCGTGCGAAAACGGGGGATAACGAAGCGAAAGAAGCGCTGATAGAAAACAACGTTTCGCTCGTAAAATGTATCGTCAAACGGTATCTTGGCAAGGGGGTCGATTACGACGATTTGTTCCAAATCGCCTGTATGGGTTTTTTGAAAGCGATTACGGGGTTCGACGAAAGCTTCGGCGTAAAATTTTCCACCTACGCCGTGCCGATGATCGCGGGCGAAATAAAACGCTTTATGCGCGACGACGGTTCGGTAAAGGTGTCGCGGGCAATGAAACAAACGGCGAAAGAAATCAATTTGTTCGTGGAAGAATACACCACCGCCCACGGCAAACAGCCCGCCGTTTCCGTCATTGCTGAAAAATTCGGACTGGACGAAGCGGAAACGGTGTTCGTAATGGGCTCTTCTAAAATGCCCGTATCCCTATATAGCGGTGCGGATTTCAAGGACGGCAAGGAACGCGAACTTATCGAAACGCTCCCTGCTACGGACGATCAAGACGACTGGATAGACAAAATGCTGTTGCGCGGTGCGATAGAGGGACTTTCCGAACGGGATAAAAAGATTATCGTGTTGCGATATTTTCGTGATATGACGCAAAGCGAAGTGGCGGAGCAGGTGGGTGTGAGCCAAGTACAGGTGTCCCGTATCGAAAACCGAATTATCAAGGAATTTCGAGAAAAACTGATAGGCTGATAAAAAACGGACGGCGAGCGTGAAAAAAACGCGCAACCGTCCGTTTTTTGTTTGCAATCGCGGAAAAATTTGCTATAATAGAAATATGGAAACGGAGAACAAGAAAAACGAGGGCTATTTGGTTTCGCTTCTTGGCGAGCCTACGCCCGCAAAAGCTTCGGGGCTCGCCTTTTCAACGGCGACGGTACTCCCCGTTCTTTTGTCGTTCCTTTTCCTTTTTATTATTTCGGTATGCGGGCTTGCCGTAGGGGATTACGAAACGCGCGACTGGTATTTGTATTCGTCCTATCTCTTGCCCCAGCTCGGGTTTGCTATCGTTGCGTGGCTGTATCTCCGCTACCTTAAAACGCCCGTCAAAACGGCGTTAAAAAACCAAAAATGCCATTATAAATATATCCTTATCGCCTGCGTGTTGCAAATCGGTTTGTTTTGTCTGTCCGAACTCAACGCTTGGTTTTTAGAATGGTTGGGCAATTTTGGGTATACCGATAAGGGGATTACCCTGCCGAGCATGGACGGCTTCGGCTTTGTCGGCGTGCTGTTGGTTATCGGTGTATTGCCCGCCGTGTTCGAAGAAATTATGTTCCGAGGCGTGTTGCTCAGTGGCTTGAAAAAATCCTTTTCTTTGCCTGTTGCCGTGCTCGTTTGCGGAGCTCTGTTCGCACTGTATCACCAAAACCCTGCGCAAACGGTCTATCAATTTTGTTGCGGTGCGGCGTTCGCGCTGGTGGCGGTAAAATCGGGCAGTATCTTGCCTACCGTGCTTTCGCACTTCCTCAATAACGCGCTTATCGTCATTTTGTATAAAATCGGCTTGGAAACGGTTGCGCCCCCCGTGTTCGTGGTATTTATGGTCGTTTCCGCACTCTGCCTGATCGGTTCTCTCGCGTATTTGATCTTCTTTGATAAACAGGAAAACACCGAACGAACTCAGGAAAAGAAAAATCGCTTTTTCCTTTACGCCGCCGTGGGAATCGCCGTTTGCGCACTCACTTGGCTGGGTGTGTTGCTTATGGGTATGTAAGTTATGCAAAAGATATATTTCGTGGTCGTGGGAAAAATTAAGGAAAGCTTTTATCGGGACGCGGTGGCGGAATACGCCAAGCGCCTTTCCCGCTTTGTAAAATTAGAGATAAAGGAGATTGCCGAGGGTGCAAATCCCGAAGCGGAAGCGGGGGATATTCTCCGCGCTTGTAAGGGGTATACGGTTGCGCTCGCCGTTGAAGGGGAAAAGCTGTCGAGCGAGAAGCTCGCGAAGAAAATCCAGAAGCTGTCGGACGAGGGTAAGGATATTACCTTTATTATCGGCTCGTCCTGCGGACTTTCGGACGAAGTGAAAAACAAAGCCGATTATAAGCTGTCCTTTTCGGATATGACCTTTCCGCATCAGCTTATGCGGGTGATTTTAGCCGAACAGGTCTATCGCGCGTTTATGATAAACGCGGGCTCTACTTATCATAAATAACCGTATCCGCATATACTGTATGCGTGGATATTTATGAAAAAACAGCTTGCTTTTACGAAAGTGTAAAAACGGAAAAAAGAGTGATAGGCAAAAGCTTGTTTGGACGGAATATTTACGCGGTCAAAGTAGGCGGCGGCTCGCCCGTGGGGATAGCGCAATACGCCCTGCACGGCCGCGAATTCATTACGGCAGAGTTGGCGTTTTTGCATTTTGAAGTGGGCGTGTCTTGCGGAAGCGTGTGGCTCGTGCCGCTTGCAAACCCCGACGGCGCACTGCTTTCCGAAAAAGGACTTTTCTCCGTTACAAACGAAAAGCAAAGGGAAAACCTGCTTGCGCTCCATAACGGGAACACGGATTTTTCGCTGTGGAAAGCGAATGGGCGGGGAGTGGACCTCAACGTCAATTTCGACGCGCGGTGGGGAACGGGCAAAAAAAACACCGTTTTGGCGGGCGCGGAGAATTGTATCGGAGCAAAACCCTTTTCCGAACCCGAAACGGTTGCGCTTAAAAATTTCACTGAGGAAATACGTCCCGATTATACGGTGAGTTATCACACGAAAGGCGAGGAAATATACTGGTATTTTTATCAGTCAACGCGTACCTGCCATAGGGATAAGGTGTTAGCGGGCGTTATATCCAAGACCACGGGCTACCCGCTTTGCTATGCGAAAGGAAGCGCGGGCGGATATAAAGACTGGTGTATTGAAAAATTAAAAATTCCCTCGTTCACAATCGAGGCGGGAAACGATTTACTATCCCACCCCATACGCGACGGACGGGAAATACGGTTAAAAAACGAAAAGGTTTTATACGAGCTTGCAAAAGCGGTAAAGGAAGTATTATGAAACGGCTTACAAGAGAAGAAAAATTTATGCGCGAAGCGCTCCGCAGTGCAAAGAAAGGACTTTCCGAGGGGGAAGTGCCTATTGGCGCGGTGGTCGTGTACGAAGACAAAGTAATCTCGCGCGGGTATAACCGCCGTGCGAAATTACAGCTCGCCTCGGCGCACGCGGAAATGATGGCGATAGATAGAGCGTGCAAAAAATTCGGCTCGTGGCGGCTTCCCGAAGGTTGCGAGCTGTTCGTAACCTTAGAGCCCTGCCCGATGTGTATGGGTGCGTGTCTTAACGCCCGCGTGGATAAAATTTGTTTCGGCGCGTACGAGCAAAAAGGGCGGTCGTTGACCGCGGCGATTGCGGAAGCAAACCTGCTCAATCATAAAACGGAAGTGGTCGGGGGGGTATCGGAAAAGGAATGTTCGGCTGTTTTGACGGCGTTCTTTTCCGCTATGCGTCAAAAGCAAAAGGAAGAAAAGGAACGCAAAAAAGCGGCGCAGGAGAATTTTACTGAAAAAGAAATTTAAAAATGACCCGTTATTCGGTTGACTTAATTCCCGAAAACGGGTATTATAATATACGGTAGATATTTTCGCGGGAAATACGCGAAAAGGGGAAAAGATGACCACGTCAGAAAAATCCGTACTCCGTACGCGGTACAGCGGCGGGAACGGAAAAAATAAAAGGAAGGTTACATATGATAACTCACGGCAATGAAATCAAGTTGTTTAGCGGTAACTCCAACAAGCAGCTGGCACAAGCAATCGCAAAGAAGCTCAATACAGAGCTGGGCGAAATCGAAGTCAGCACCTTTTCCGACGGTGAAATCAACGTTCACATCGCGGAAACCGTACGCGGCAGAGACGTATTCATTATTCAGTCTACCTGCTCGCCCGTCAACGATAACTTAATGGAACTTCTCATTATGATCGACGCGGCGAAACGCGCTTCGGCAGGTCGTATCACGGCGGTCGTACCGTACTTTGGCTATGCCCGTCAGGACAGAAAGGCTCGCTCACGCGATCCCATTACGGCAAAGCTCGTGGCAAATCTTTTAACGCACGCAGGCGCAGACCGCGTTTTGACAATGGATCTTCACGCAGACCAAATTCAGGGCTTCTTCGATATTCCCGTGGATAATCTGCTCGGCGGTCCTACGCTGTATAACTATTTTGCAAAGAAAAACAATATCGACGTCGTTGTTGCGCCCGACCTTGGAAGCGTAAAGCGTTCGAGAAAGGTAGCTGAAAAATTCGGCGTGCCCATCGCGATTATCGACAAACGCCGTCCCAAGGCAAACGTTATGGAAGTTATGAGCATCATCGGCGACGTTAAGGGCAAGAGATGCCTTATGATCGACGATATGATCGACACGGCAGGCACGCTTTGCCAAGGCGCGCAAGCGATTAAGGACGCCGGCGCAACGGAAGTATACGCAGGCTGTACGCACGCGGTTTTGAGCGGCCCTGCTATCGACAGATTAGAGAAATCCGCTATTACGAAGCTCGTTATGCTCGATACCATCAATCTTCCCGAAGAGAAGAAGCTGGATAAATTCGAAGTGCTTTCGGTTGCGGATATCTTCGCGGCGGCAATCGAGAACGTATATCTCGATAAGCCTATGTCGAAGCTTTACGACTAATAATAGAATTTTTACGAAAGATTGCCGCCGCTTTTTGCGGCGGTAGTTTTATCGGAAAGAGGAATAAAAATGTACCTTATCGTAGGACTCGGCAATCCCGAGAAAAAATATGAAAAGACCTTTCATAATATGGGCTTTATCGCCGCGGGCGACGCCGCGGAGCTTTTAAACGCGAAGTTTAAAAAGAAAGAATGCGAGGCGTCGGTTGCGGAAGCGTTCGTCGGCGGGGAAAAGGTAATTATCGCCCGCCCGCTTACCTATATGAACAATTCGGGCAGAGCGGTAAAACAGCTGATGTCCAAATATAAAATCGACCCGCAAAACCTGCTCGTTATCTACGACGACTACGACCTGCCCAAAGGGAAAGTCCGTATCCGCGCAAACGGCAGTGCGGGCACGCATAACGGTATGCGGAGTATCATCGGCGAAACGGGTTTGACGAACTTCCCCCGTATTCGTGTGGGGATTCGGGACGAGGAAGTGAATATTCCTATTATTAACTACGTGCTTTCGGAAATCAAAAAGGACGATTACGAGCTGTTCGCTTCCGCTTGTCAAAAAGCGGGCGAAGCGGCGGTGGCGTTCGCCTACGGCGAGGACATTGAGCGCGTTATGTGTAAATTTAACTAAATAGAAGTAGAGAATGAAACGCAATTTTTTCACTTTTGAAACGCTGGGCGGGGAATATCCCGCGCTTGGCAAAGAACTCCGCCGAGGTACGCCTACGGCGGTTTTCGGCGTTTCCGATTCTCTTAAATATATGATAGCGGGGCTTGCTGAAACGCCCGTCGTATATATCACGGCGGACGGCATTTCCGCCCGAAAAGCCGCGCAAAATATCGCCACTCTTTCGGGTAAAAAAGCGGAAGTGCTTGCCGCCAAGGACGAGGTTTTGCTCTATCGCAAAGCACTCTCGAAAGACTCGCTGTTCCGTCGCTTAAACGGCATTTACGCGTTGCAAAACGGTTGCGAAGCCGTGGTGGCGGAAATAGACGCGCTTGCTCAGCTTTTCCCGAAAAAATTACCCACGCTCACTTTTTGCGAGGGGGAAGAAATGGATTTTCTTTCTGTGCCCGACACGCTTGTGAAAATGGGCTATACACGCTCGTTTGAGGTGGAAACGAAAGGGGTGTTTGCGCTTCGCGGGGATATTCTCGATATTTATCCCGTCAATGCGGAAAATCCCGTAAGAATAGACTTTTTCGGCGATACAATCGAAAAGATAAAACCGTACGATTTCACGACGGGGGATAGATTGCCGAATATCAAAGCAACGACGGTGCTTGCGGCTACGGATATTTTCGTCAGCGATACCGACCGTAAAAATATTCCCGCCGTATTAGAAGCGGAAATCAAAAAATGCAATTCGTCCGAAGCCTATGCCCGCGCAAGAGAAATTGCCGACGAGATCGTTTCGGAAAATTGCGAAAACGCGTTCGTTTTGCCCCTTTTGGAAAACTCGGCGGATTTCTTTTCTATCCTGCCCGAAAATACTCTGCTCATTTTCGACGAAGGCAAAACGCTTTGGGATAAATTCAACGCGCTTTATAAAGAACACGAAGAACGGTATCACCGCTTGCGTGAAGGCGGGGAAGCGTTTACCTTTACTCTTTCGCAGTATGCGGATAAGGAAGATTTTATCGAAAAGGTACAAACCGTCCGTCGGCTTGCGCTGCAAACCTTTACGGGTAATCCGTTCTTTTTCGAGCCGCTGAAAATTTATAACCTTTCGGCAACGCCGACTACCCGTTATTTAAACGGCGTGCCCGCCCTCGTTACCGATATCAAAAACTGGCTTCGGGGCAATTACCGCGTAATGCTCTTTTGCGGGGACGAAGCTCGCGCGGTCAAACTTGCCGAGGCTCTTGGCGAGGAGTATATTTCCACAGTCAAACTGCCCGATTCCCACCCCGAATTTAAAGGGGTTTGCGTGCTTGGCGATAAACTGGATAAGGGTATGGTTTTGCACGATAGCAAGACGGCGTTTATCGGTGAATTAGATTTATACGCCAAAGCTCCCGATAACAGACGGATACGAAGAAAACGGGGGGATATGTTCTCCGCGCCCGAGGTGGGCGATTTCGTCGTACACGAAACGCACGGTATCGGAAAAGTGGTCGGTACGAAAAAGATAGAAACGCAGGACGGGACGAAAGAATATATCGCGCTTGCTTACAAAGACGGCGACACGCTCTACGTTCCAGCCGAATGTATGGACACTCTTTCCAAATACGTCGGCGACGCTAACCCCGCGTTAAGCAAAATCGGCGGAGCGGAATTCGAACGGGTAAAAGCCCGCGTAAAAGCTTCGCTTAAAAAACTGGCGTTCGACCTCAAAAAATTATACGCCGAACGCGCGGAAAATAAAGGCTTTGCATTTCCCGAGAACGAAGTATTTATGCACGAGTTCGAGGACGCGTTCGAATATATCCCCACGCCCGACCAAGCGGCGTCCATTGAGGAAGTCAAAGGGGATATGACCTCGGATAAGGTCATGGACAGACTGCTTTGCGGGGACGTTGGTTTTGGAAAAACGGAAGTTGCGTTCCGCGCTATCTACCTTTGCGTGCTTGCGGGCAAGCAAGCCGCGCTGATGTGCCCGAGCACCGTTTTGTGCCGTCAGCACTTCCATACGGCGGAAGCGCGCTTTGCGCAGTTCGGTGTGCGTATCGCTTCGCTCAACCGCTTCAATACTCCCAAGGAAACGCAGAAAATATTAGACGGACTTGCTAATGGCTCGATTGACCTCGTTGTGGGAACCCACCGTCTGCTTTCCGCCGACGTGAAATTTAAAAATCTCGGGCTGTTAGTGCTTGACGAGGAACAGCGTTTCGGCGTGGAACATAAAGAGAAAATCAAGCATTTGCGGAAGGATATCGACTGCTTGACGATGACGGCAACACCTATTCCTCGCACCTTGCATATGTCCCTTTCGGGAATCCGCGACATATCCACAATACACACGCCCCCGCACGAGCGTTTGCCCGTGCAAACCTACGTGGTAGAGGAAACGGAAACGCTCATTCGCGACGCGTGTATCCGAGAACTTTCCCGCGGCGGTCAAGTCTTTATTTTGTATAACAAAGTGGAAAGTATTTTCACGTTTGCGGCGGCGGTAAAACGCATTCTGCCCGAAGCAAAAGTATCCATAGCGCACGGCAGAATGGATAAAACCACCCTTGAAAACGCCGTACTCGATTTCTACGGCGGAAAAACGGATATCCTCGTTACGACGACCATTATCGAAAACGGGGTTGATTTACCCAACGCCAACACCATTATCGTTATTGACAGCGACCGTTTGGGGATTTCCCAGCTCTATCAGTTAAAGGGCAGAGTGGGGCGCGGCTCGCGCCTTGCGCACGCGTATTTCACTTTCAAGCCCGAGCGGGTAATGTCCTCGAACGCCGCGGCGCGTTTAAAAGCGATTATGGAATTTACCGAGCTCGGTTCGGGGTATAAGCTCGCTATGCGCGATTTGGAGATTCGCGGCGCGGGCAACGTACTCGGTGCGGAACAGCACGGGCATATGGATAGAGTGGGATACGAGCTGTATGCTAAGCTGTTAAAGGAAGAGCTTACGGGCGAAAGCCACGAAACGGCGGAGCTCGATATTCGCGCCAACGCGTACATTTCGGAGAAATACATCGAATCTTCGGCAGGGCGGTTGGATAGCTATAAGCAGATAGCGGAAATTTCCTCGATTGCCGATTATAAACGGGTATACGCTTCCCTTCGCGATACCTACGGCGAGCTTCCCCGCGCGGTAGAAAATTTAATGGTAATAGCTGTTTTAAAGAGCTACGCGGCGAAATTCAACGTAAAAAAGATAACGGTCGCAAACGGCGTGGGAGCACTCGAATTCCCCTCGTTGCAATCGTTAGGGGATAAACGGATACAGGCGGGCTTGGATAAATACGCAAGCCAAACGCGTTTGAATATGACCGAAGCACCCGTAATAGAATTCTTCGGGAAACGCGATTCGGCGGAATTGATGGCGGAAATGACGAAATTTTTAAAATTTTCGCTAACTTTCACAAGTTTATAAACAAAAACGATTGCATTTTACGGAAAAAGCGGTTATAATAGATTAGTGGCGTATAGAAGCGATAGGGGTCTATATGCCCGTAAGGTAACCAAACACGATAAATCATCGGAGCATTTTATGAGTAAGAAACACACCTTGAAAAAAGTAGCGGCGCTCGTTTTGGCGCTGGGAATGACGATCGGTGCGACGGGCTGTAATTTCCTTGTCACCGACAGTATGAAGGACCTTGAACAGGTCGTAGCGACGGTTAATATTTCCGATACGCTTGGCACGGACAACGATTATAAGGATTATAAAGACGACGTGGCGAAGCTTATCACGGACGGCGGACTTTCCACCGATATCCCCAAGCGCGACCTCGTTGCGTATTTCCTCAACGCGGGCTATGCTTACGTGCAAAACTACGGCTATACCTACGAAGCGACCTTCAATATGCTGATGGACGGTCTTACCGAAAATAAGATACTCACGCAGTACGCCGTGGCGTATTTCCTTAAAAAAGGCAACAAGACGGCTAAGGATTGCTTAGACTGGGCGAACACGGAACTGGAAAAATACAAAAACGATACCACCGTTTATAACCTCTTGAAAGCGCATCCCGAAGTATTGACGATGCAATATTTCCTGACGGGCTACGGCGGAAACACCGAAGAGGATATGAAGCCGTACTGGGAAGCGGTGTATACCTTAAAGAAATCGCTGAACAGCTCGCTCGATTCCGCGGAAACGAGCTATATCAAAGCAAGCGAGCATAACCATTCGCACGATACCACGCGCACCACGCCCACGAACGTGAACACGGAAAAAGAGGACTATCTGCCGATGAAAGACGGCAAGCTCGATTACGACGTTTACACGGGCAGAAACGCGGTTGCCGAATGCGGTCAGTATGAAAAGCAGGACGGCTCGACGACCACGACGAGAAAGAGCGCGTATAACAGCTTCCTTTCCAACCTGCAAAGCTACGGACTTATCCAAGACGGCGAAAACGTGGCGAACGTAACGGAGCTCGATTACTACTATATCGAACTTTCTTCCACGCTCGGACAGGCACTCGTCAATAAATGCAACGAAGAAATGAAAGACGACGCAATCGCGTTGATGACGACGGACGACGTTTTGAGAAAGTATAGCGAAATTCTTGAAGCGCAAAAGGAAGTATATTCGGAAGATTATACGGCGTTCGATACGGCGCTTGACAGCCTTTCCGATACCTCGTTCGCACTTTACGGCTTAAAGGATTTCGGCTTCGTTTACAACATCTTGTTGCCGTTCTCGGCGGAACAGGAAGAAGCGTACAAAGCGGCGCAAAACAAGGGCTTAAATTCGGACGGTAAGTTCAATGCCCGTAAAGCGATTTTGGAAGAAATCGTTGCCGAAGATCTCCGCGGGGCTTGGTTCTGCGAAGAAGAGGACGAAAATCACGCGTACGAAAAAGACGGTAAATACTACTTCTTCGAAAACAACTTCACCGATACCGAAAAATACGAAAGCTTAACGCAGTATGCGGGCTTGTATCCTTACCAAGGCACGGTAACGGAAAAGGACGGCGTTTTCGAAAAAGCAACGCCGAACAGAACGATGAAAATCGACGCGTTCATCGCTGAATTTGAAAGCTATATCGAACAGGTTGCAGGCGAGGGCGTAACGGCGGATGCGGTTGCGGATTGGAGCAACGGCGCATACGACTACGCGACGAAAGAATACGATAAGAACAACGACGGCGAAGTAGACAGCTACGGCAATTTCGTGAAATACGTCGGTAAAGTAAACGGTATTGATACCGCTCCCGCTAACTATTTCAATAAAGAAAGCAACGGCTATAAAGCGCTTTCGGCGGTAAACGAGTTAATGTTCGCGTACAGCACCGACACGGGTTGCTTGAACACCTATATGGGTTATGCGGTTTCGCCTTACGGCACCGATTTCGTACCCGAATTCGAATGGGCGGCGCAGTACGTCGTAAGAGAGGGAGTCGGTACGTATGCCGTTGCACCTTCCGATTACGGCTGGCATATCATTTATTGCTCGTATAAATTCGAGGGCGACGAAGTGTACGGCTTGACGGAAGAAATTTTCGAAGCACAGAAAGATACCGAAGGCACTTTCTCCAACCTCTTCTACGAATCGTTGAAGTCTTCGGCGGCGACCAGCCACGCAGACGCGGTGCAAAGCTCCGTTCTCAATAAGTATAAGACTTCCGTAGATCTCTTCACGGACAGATACCAAGACTTGCTCGACCTCGACAAGGCTTGATAGAAGAAAACAAGTCGCAAAAACCCCGCCTGCTTTCCGCAGTCGGGGTTTTATACGGCGATAGGACATAGCAATGGGCAGAATAAAATTATCCGAACATTTTAATTACGGGCGTTTGCTCCGTTTCGTATTACCGTCTATTATTATGATGGTATTCGTATCCGTGTACGGTATCGTGGACGGATTTTTCGTGTCTAATTTCGTGGGCGAAATTCCCTTTGCCGCCCTCAACCTCATTTTTCCGTTTATTATGATTTTAGGTTCGGTGGGCTTCATGCTCGGTACGGGCGGTAACGCCGTCGTATCCAAAGCCCTCGGCGAGGGGAATACGCAAAAAGCCAACCGTATCTTTTCTATGCTCGTGTATACGACCGTCGTATTCGGCGGAGTGCTGTCCGTGGCAGGCATTGCGTTTGCCCGCCCCGTTGCAACGCTGTTTGCGAAAAACGAAACCACGATGATGGCGGCGCAAAAAGCGGAACTGATCGAGCATTGCGTGGTATACGCCCGTACGATTTTATCGGTATTGCCCGCGTTTATGTTACAGAACGCCTTTCAGGGCTTTTTCGTAACGGCGGAAAAACCTAGGCTCGGCTTATACGTAACGATAATTGCAGGTTGCGGCAATATCCTTTTTGACGCGCTGTTCGTGTCGGTATTCAAATGGGGATTATTCGGGGCGGCGCTTGCGACCGCGCTCAATCAATTGATTGGCGGTGTAATACCTGTCGTCTACTTTGCAAGAAAAAACGACAGCCTGTTGCGTTTGGGGAAAACTAAATTTGACGGCAGAGTTTTGGCAAAAGTTTGTATCAACGGACTTTCCGAGCTAATGACGAACATATCCCTTTCCGTCGTGAGTATCGTATATAACGCCCAGCTTATGGGTTTGGTCGGATTCCTCGGCGTTTCGGCGTACGGCGTTATTCAGTATATCGGCTTCATTTTTATTGCGGTATTCTTGGGGTATTCGGTGGGGAGCGCACCGATCATCGGCTACCATTACGGCGCGCAAAATCACGGGGAACTTAAAAATATTTTTAAGAAAAGCCTTACGATAACCGCCGTTTTCGGCGTGGCTATGACCGTACTTGCGGCGGCGTTTGCCCGTCCGTTTTCGGCGATATTCGTACATTCCGACCCTGCGCTTCTCGATATGACCGCGCACGGTATGCGGATTAACGCCATCAGCTTTTTGACCTGCGGAATCAACATTTTCGCTTCGGCGTTTTTCACCGCGCTCGGCAACGGCGGAGTATCCTTACTCATTTCCTTTTCCCGTACCTTCGTGTGTCAGCTCGCGGCAGTGTTGATATTGCCGATATTTTGGGGACTTGACGGCGTATGGAGCGCGCTCGTCGTGGCGGAAAGCATTACGCTGATATTTTCCGTAGTACTCTTTATCAAGCAAAAAAAGCGATATTGCTATTAAAATCTTGCCCGATTTGGATTTACGCCGAATCGGGCGGTATTTTTTTGCGGTTACGAGGAAAAAAATGGCAACGCACTCTTGACAATTCACGGATAAAGTGCTATAATAAATGCAATAATATTAGAATGGGGGCGAAGATTTTTTCGAGAGTAGAAGCATATGACGGAAGAAATGATAAAAGCGATTACGAACGCGGAAGCAGAAGCTTCCGCTATCAAACGCGCGGCGACGGAAAAAGCTGCGAAGCTCCTTGCGGAAGCGGAAAAACAGGCGAATAGAAGCGAACACTCCTCGGCAGAGGTTTGTAAGGCATACGCCGAAACACAGATTAAGAACGCGCACGCGGAAGCGGATGCTCGCTATGAAGTTACCGTAAAAACGGAAGAAAAACAGGCTCGCGAATATTGCGCAAAAGCCCTCAAAAACGCAGAGGACAGTATAAGCAAAATCGTCGGGAGGATCGTTCGTGGCAATTGCTGAGATGCGAAAACTCAATCTCGTGGCGATGTCGTACGACAAGGACGCTATTTTAAACGCTTTGCAGCGCACGGGCGCGGCAGAGGTGGTTTTGCACGCGCCGACGGAAAATACTACCGTCCCGACCTGCGAAGCGGAAACGCTTAAAAACCGCGTGTCTTCGGTGGAGGCGGCTCTTTTGGCTCTTTCCAAGGAAACGGAAAATTACGAAAAGGAGCACGGTTTGAAGTCGGATATTTTAAAAGACGGCTTCGACGTTACCTATTCCGAATTTATGTCCGCCCAAGAGAACGACGAAGGCGTGAAAAGTACGGTGGAGAAGATAAACGCGCTCACGGACGAGAAAAACGCCTTCAAAGCGAAAATCGTTCAATGGGAGAGAACTCTCGCGCAAGCGGAAATTTACGCGTCCCTTTCTCAGCCGTTTGCAAGCTTTGCCGATACCCTGCATACCCGCATAAAGCTGGGTACGGTCGCTTCGACGGCGGTCGAGTCTTTAAAATCGGCGTTTGCGGAAGCGGATCTTTGCGAAGTACAGGTTTTGGGAACGGCGGGAGAATACTCGCTCGTACTTTCGATTGCCCATAAAATCGTTGCGGCGGAAGCGGAGAGTATATTATCCGCCTTCGGCTTTACGGCTTGCCCGTATACGGGCGAACGCTCAGGCGCGGAAATTTATGCGGAAGCTCTGCAACAAAGACAAGCGTTACAGAAAAAATTGGAAGAAAATCTTTTTGCTACTTATGAAATGCGTTCGGAGATACGGCAATTAAAAATTTATTGCGACCGTCTTTCCTTTGAACTTGAAAAAGCGGAAACGGGCGAAAAGCTCCGCGAAACCGAGCGTACCTTTTTATTGCAAGCATACGTTCCCAAGGAATCGGAAGAAGCGGTAAAAACGGAATTAAAAGAAACGGGAAAAACGGCGTTTTTTGAGTTTTCCGATCCCACGGACGAGGACGAACCGCCCACGCTTTTGAAAAACAACCAAATCGTTTCCAACTTCGAAAGCATTACCAACACTTATTCCACCCCCAACTATCGCGAGTTTGACCCCAATAGCGTAATGGCATTCTTTTACAGTCTGTTTATGGGTTTTATTATCGGCGACGCGGGCTACGGAATCCTTATGTTTTTAGTCGGCGGTTGGCTGTGGTGGAAAAACCGCGCCCGTCCCACGGGTATGTCCCGTTTAGCAGGAGCGTTTTCTATCGGCGGTATCTTTGCGATTTTGTGGGGCTTGCTGTTTAATTCCCTGTTCGGGTTTGCGGTACTTCCGAAAACGGTAATGCCGAATCCGCAAACGGATATGTGGTCGCTTGCGGGAATATCCGTACCCAGTGTGCTTATTATCAGTATGCTTATCGGCGTAATTCAAATATTTACGGGCTATATGTGCCGAGCATGGCAGATGTGGCGAAGAGGGGATATTGTCGGCGGTATTTGCGAAGGGGTGCTGTGGGCGTTGTTTTCCGTTGGAGTAGGGCTTGCAATCGTCGGATTTGTCGAAGAAGCGGGTATGCCAAAGCTCGGTACAATCGGCGGGATCACGGCGGGTGTTTCGCTCGTTTTGGCAATGCTGACGGCAGGAAGAAAAGAAAAGTTCTTTGGTAAATTCACCAAAGGCTTCGGCACGGCGTACGGCGTTATCAATTACGCCTCGGATATATTAAGCTATGCAAGATTATACGGCTTGATGCTTTCAGGCGCGGTTATCGCGGGTATTATCGCCACTTACGCGGGCGGGTTTATCGCCAGCGGAAATATTGCCATGATTATACTTGGCGTCGTGTTGCTTCTCGTGGGGCACGGTTTCAACTTGGTTATGAACCTCTTGGGCGCATATATCCACGACGCACGGCTTCAATACGTGGAATTTTACGGCAGATTTTACGAGGGGGAAGGCACGCTGTTTTCGCCAATCGGCTCGAAACAAAAATACGTGTACTTGCTTCCTTCTCAATCAATAAAATAAAAAGAAAACAAAAATCGGAGGATTTTTATTATGGGTAACACAATAGCTTTAATTGGTATTGCACTGTGCGTATTGCTTTGCGGTATCGGTTCCTGTATCGGTCTTTATAAGACCAGCTCGGCAGCAGCGGGCGTTTTGGGCGAAGATCCCAAAAAGTTCGGTAAAGTCATGGTGCTTGTATTGCTTCCTGCAACGCAGGGTATTTACGGGTTTATCATCGGTATCATTGCTTCGGGTTCTGTCAACGCCGCAATGACGACGGCGGAGGGCTGGGCTCTGTTTGCGGCAGTGCTTCCGATGGCAATTTCCGGTTTCATGTCGGCTTGGTTCCAAGGCAAATCCGCAGCCAACTGTATCTATGCGGTCGGTAAGCAGGAAAGCCTTTCGGGTAAGATGATCGTTTACCCCGGTATGATCGAGTTCTATGCAATTCTCGGCTTAATCATTTCGATTATGCTCGTTTAATACCATGAGTATGCAAAACATTGTAGACAAAATACTATCCGACGCAAGCGCGGAAGCGCAGGCGATCGTTTCGGACGCGGAAAGCAAGGCGGCACAGCTCCTTGCCGAAGCTTCCTTGCGCGCGGAGAAGCTCCGCCGTGAAACGGAAGAAGACGTGAAACGGAAAACGGAAAGTATTTTTGAAAAGAAAGCCGCTTCCGCGCGGTTGGAATGTGCAAAGCTTCAATTAAAGGAAAAGCGCAAGGCGGTCGATAGCGTGTACGCACT
Source organism: Candidatus Scatosoma sp. (assembly GCA_045588185.1). Lineage (GTDB taxonomy): Bacteria > Bacillota > Clostridia > Christensenellales > Borkfalkiaceae > Scatosoma. The sequence goes on from JAZNDR010000028.1 coordinate 35,422, forward strand.
CGCACTCGATAGATTGATTTCTCTTGAAAAAGAGGACTGCTTGCGCCTTACCGCTTCTCTTTTGGAACGCTACGCCGAAAAGGGCGACGAGCTCTTTTTCGCCGAGAATTTCAAATACGCAAGCGAGGTGAAGCTGTTGCCTGTCGTTAAGGAAAAGGGCTTGAAGATATCCCAAACGCGTTTACCGCTTGACGGCGGTATGAAGCTCGTGGGCGAAATATCGGACAAAGACCTTTCTTATGGCGCGTTGCTTAGCTTTGACCGCGAGGAGTATCAAGCGGAGCTTGCACGCGAACTGTTTAAATAATTCCCGCTTGGAGAAAAGAATGGGCTATTTAGATACCACGTATACGGGCGGTGTGATCGCCGCACGGGAAAAATACCTTTTAAAGGATAAAATTTTCCGCCTTTGCGAATTGACGGCAGAGGAGGCGTTTCGCCTTTTGCTCGACACTGGGTTCGGTGGCGGTGCGGAAACGACTGCAAGCGTATACGAGTATGAAAAGCTGATTGCCGTCGAGGAATCGCGGATAGACGGGTTTATTCGTGAGTATGCTCCCTCTAAAACGGAAAAAGCGTACCTGCTTTCTCCTCGCGATTTCCATAACGCAAAAGCGCTTATTAAAGCGGCGTATTTGAACGAGAACGCGGAAAAAATGCTCATAGGCGAAGGGCTTGTGCCTATTGAAACCTTAAAGACCTGCGTAAACGCGTCTGATTTTTCCGCTTTGGGAAACGGGTATTTAAAAGAGGCTTGCGAAAAGGCGATAACGCTGTTAGAGGAAGAACCCTCGGGCGCAAAGCTGGGCGAGATATTCGATAAGGCGTTGTACGCACATTTGTACGCCACGGTGAAAAACAGACCTGCCTTGAAGAAATTGCTTTCAGCGAAAGCGGATATGACGAATATCCTTATCGCGCTCCGTTGCGGGGATAAAGAAATCGCGATAGACAAATACCTGCCCGCAGGAAAACTGACGAAAGAACGGTTATCTGTATTATTTGAAGAGGATACCGCCAAAGCAAAGCTTGCATTCAAGGACACGCCGTATGCGGAATTTTTGGCGCAGTGTTTGGAAGCGAAAGAAAAGGGTTTGCCGTTTACGCAAGGAGAAAAAATAGCGGACGGTTATGATGCCGCGTACTTTGCGGAGCGGAAATACGAATTGAAAAGAAACGAGCCGTTTCTGTATTATATATATAGAAGAAGAACGGAAAACGCGAATATCCGTATCGTGTTTGCGTGCTTACTCGCGGGCTTGCACGAGCAGGATATCAAGCGCCGTTTGCGCGCGTTTTAAAGGGAGGACACGGCTTTGATAGGAAAAACGGCGATCGTCGGCAACGGCGACGGGATTACGGTGTTCAAGGCGGCGGGGGTGGCGACCTTTCCCGCGGAGGACGAAAAGAAAGCGCGGGAAATTCTGCGCAAGATTGCAAAGGAATATCAAATCATTTTCTTGACGGAAGACCTTGCTCGACCGTTGACGGAATTTTTAAAGCGGTTTGACGAAGAGCCTTATCCCGTAGTGGTCAGTATCCCGTCGAGCAACGGCTCGGACGGGTACGGGATAGAGATACTGAAAAACGCAATGGAACGCGCGCTTGGCGTGGATATATTATTTAATAAGGATTAACGAGGAAAAAACGATGGCAGGAAAAACGGTAAAAATTTCTGGACCTTTGATCATCGCAGAGGGTATGGCGGACGCGAAATTATACGACGTCGTGCGCGTATCCGAAAAGGGCTTGATCGGCGAAATAATCGAACTTCGCGGCGATAAAGCCTCTATACAGGTATACGAGGAAACGGCGGGGCTCGGCCCGAACGAGGAAGTATACTCCACGGGTGAACCGCTTTCGGCGGAGCTTGCTCCCGGTCTTATCACGGGTATTTTCGACGGTATCCAACGCCCGCTTACGGCACTGTATTTAAAGTACGGCGACCGTATTTCGCGCGGCGTTTCCGTCAACAACCTCAACCGTGAAAAGAAATGGGCGTTTATCCCCAAAGTCAAAGTCGGCGACGAGGTGGAAGAGGGGGATATCCTCGGTATCGTCAACGAAACGGAAATCGTAGAACACCGAATTTTAGTTCCGCAGGGTATGGCGGGTAAGGTCGTTTCTATCGAAGAAGGGGAATTTACGATCGAAGAAACGGTAGCGCAAATCAGCACCGCTTCGGGCGTGAAACCCGTTTGTATGCTCCGTAAATGGCCCGTCCGTAAGGGCAGACCGTATAAAGAAAAGCTTTCCCCCAACAAGCCTATGGTAACGGGGCAACGGGTCATCGACACGCTGTTCCCGATCGCAAAGGGCGGTGTGGCGGCTGTTCCCGGTCCTTTCGGGAGCGGTAAAACGGTCGTACAGCACCAGCTTGCAAAATGGGCGGACGCGGATATTATCGTCTACGTTGGCTGCGGTGAACGCGGTAATGAAATGACCGACGTTTTAAACGAATTTCCCGAACTCAAAGACCCGAAAACGGGCGAACCGCTTATGAAGCGTACGGTGCTGATAGCTAACACCTCGGATATGCCCGTGGCAGCGCGTGAAGCGTCCATTTATACGGGTATCACCATTGCTGAATATTTCCGCGATATGGGTTACAGCGTAGCAATTATGGCTGACTCCACTTCCCGTTGGGCGGAAGCACTCCGTGAAATGAGCGGTCGGTTGGAAGAAATGCCGGGCGACGAGGGGTATCCCGCATACCTTGCTTCCCGTTTGGCGGAATTCTACGAACGCGCGGGTATCGTAAGACTGTTGGGCAAGGAAGAGCGTATCGGTTCGGTTACGGCAATCGGCGCGGTATCGCCCCCTGGCGGCGACCTCAGCGAACCCGTTGCACAGGCAACCTTGCGTATCGTCAAAGTATTCTGGGGACTTTCCTCAGCACTTGCTTATAAACGCCATTTCCCCGCAATCGACTGGCTTATCAGCTATTCGCTGTACGCCGATAAAATGAAAGACTGGTACGACGAAGCGGTCGGTAAGGAATTTTTACAATACCGTCAGTTCGTAATGACCATATTACAAGAAGAAGCCGAGCTTGACGAAATCGTAAGGCTCGTCGGTATGGACGCGCTTTCCTCGAAAGATAGACTTACGATGGAAACGGCGAAAATCGTCCGTGAGGACTATCTCCACCAAAACGCTTTCCACGAAGTGGATACCTTCACTTCTATGCAAAAGCAGTTCTTAATGTTAAAGCTCATTTACGAGTTCAACCGCTTGGCGGGCGAGGCTATCGCCTCGTATGCCGATTTGGACGATATTTTGAATTGCTCGTGCAAGGAAAAAATCGGCAGAGCAAAGTATATCGAGGAAGAAAATCTCGCGCAGTTCGACGAGATATTCAATACGATGAAAGCAGAACTCAAAGCCGTTACGGAAGGAGGAAACGACGATGTTTAAGGAATATAAAACCATACGCGAAGTCGTCGGCCCCTTGATGGTCGTCGAGGGCGTTGAGGGCGTAAAATATAACGAACTCGTCGATATCGTCAATACGAACGGCGAACTCCGTCGTGGTAAAGTGCTGGAAATAAACCGCGATAAAGCGGTCGTACAGTTGTTTGAGAACTCACAAGGCTTGCAAATTGCGGGCGCAAAAGCACGCTTTTTAGGGCATAGCCAAGAACTTGCCGTATCCGAAGATATGCTCGGACGGGTATTTGACGGTATGGGGAATCCTCGCGACGGCGGTGCTCCCATTATCCCCGAAAAGAAAATGGACATCAACGGCGAACCTATCAACCCCGCCGCACGCGACTATCCTAACGAATTTATCCAAACGGGTATTTCCGCAATCGACGGCTTGAACACGCTCGTCCGCGGTCAGAAACTGCCCGTATTTTCGATGAGCGGTCTTCCGCACGCTGAGCTTGCGGCGCAAATTGCCCGTCAGGCAAAGGTTAGAAGCGGCGACTGTAAATTCGCCGTCGTATTTGCCGCAATCGGTATTACCTTCGAAGAAGCGCAATATTTCGTAGACGACTTCAAAAGAACGGGCGCAATCGAGAGAACGGTACTCTTTACCAACCTCGCAAACGACCCTGCCGTCGAGCGTATTTCCACGCCCCGTATGGCGCTTACCTGCGCGGAATATCTCGCATTTGAAAAGGGTATGCACGTGCTCGTCATTATGACGGATATCACTAACTACGCCGAAGCGCTCCGCGAGGTATCGGCGGCACGCCGTGAAGTGCCTGGACGTCGCGGTTATCCCGGGTATTTGTATACCGACCTTGCCAGCTTGTACGAGCGCGCAGGCCGTATCCGCGGAAGAGAGGGGTCAATCACGCAAATTCCTATTTTGACGATGCCCGAGGACGATAAAACGCACCCTATTCCCGACCTTACGGGATATATTACCGAGGGACAGATTATCCTGTCGCGCGACTTGTATAAACGCGGTGTGAATCCGCCCGTTGACGTTTTACCCTCGCTTTCGAGATTGAAAGATAAAGGTATCGGCAAAAACAAGACGAGAGAGGATCACGCCGATACGATGAACCAGTTGTTCGCGGCGTACGCACGCGGTAAAGAAGCGAAAGAGCTTTCGGCTATTTTAGGCGAGGCTGCACTTTCCGATACTGATAAACTGTACGCAAAATTTGCGCAGGCGTTCGAAGCGGAGTATGTAAATCAAGGCTTTGAAACGGATAGAACGATTGAAGAAACGCTTGATTTGGGTTGGAACCTGTTGAAGATATTACCCAAGAGCGAGTTGAAGCGTATCCGCACGGAATATATCGAGAAATACTGGAAGGAGTAATCAATGGCAAGGCTTAACGTAAACCCTACGCGTATGGAGCTGAAAAAGCTGAAAGGTCGGCTTTCTACGGCAACGCGGGGGCATAAGCTGTTAAAGGATAAATCGGACGAAATGGTGCGCCGTTTTACCGTGATATTAAGGGAAGCGAAACGACTTCGTGAAGAAGTGGAAAAAGAGCTTTCCGAGGTATTGCGTACTTTTGCGATTGCCCGTTCCGTCACACCGCCGAGCGTAGCGGAAACGGCGTTTGCGATGCCGTCCGTTGCGGTTACTGCGGAATGTGAAACGCATAGCGTAATGGGCGTGGAAGTACCGAAAGTAACGCTTAAAAGCGAAAAGCGCGCCGACGGTTTACCGTACGCGTATTCGGAAATTACGGGGGAAGCGGACTATTCCGTTCAAAAGGCGTCGGAGCTGTTACCGAAAATGGTGGCGTTGGCGCAAACGGAAAAGACGGTACGAATGTTAGCCGAAGAAATCGAAAGGAATAAACGCCGCGTCAACGCGTTGGAATACGTAATGATTCCGCAGTTGGAAGAAACGATCAAATATATTAAGGATAAGTTAGACGAAAACGAGCGAGCCGCGGTAGTAAGACTCATGAAAGTAAAAAGCAAAGCATAGTTAAAAATCTCCAAACGAGGGTTTGGAGATTTTTATAAATTTTTTCAAAAAGCGATAAAAAATCGTTGACAAATAAAAGGGAAGAGTATATAATAGATAATGCTTTTGGGGATATGGCTCAGTTGGTAGAGCGCCTCGTTCGCAACGAGGAGGCCAGCGGTTCGAATCCGCTTATCTCCACCAAGAGAAACCTAAATCGAACCACTTGTGGCGGTTGGGTTTCTCTTTTTTTACACACAAATACAAAATCGTTTTAAGAGCTCTTCTTTTAACTGCTACAAATAATTGACTTGCTAACAGAATTATGTTATAATATTTTTAAATAATAAATTCAATATGCAATAAGGAGATTAATTATGAACGAAGATTCTTTGGATTTTTGTATCACTGCGCCAAAATGGCAAATCATTACATTCTTTGTCGGCTTATTTTTGGGAATTGCCTTGATAATTTTTGCTGCTGTCTTTTATTGTATTAACCCAACGGAACTTGAAAACTTTTTTTGGATTCTATTTATTGGCTTTTTCTTCGCTTCTCTCTCAACCTTAGGAATATACGTAGAAAAAAAAGAAAAATTTATTTTTGAAAATAAATCATTTACCGTCATAAAAGCTTTTAAAAAAAGCCAGACCGCGCATATTGACAATATTCTTCGCGTTGAGTTACGTTCAAGAGGTGCTGTGATTAAAGTTTCCGTTATAGGAAAAGACGAAGTTTGTCTTATTAATTTTCTTGACGACGGAACAAGTTTTAAAAATAATCAATTCGTTTGCGTGCTGATGTATTATAATGTTCCCATCGTAAATAAATACTAAAAGTATTAAAAAATTTATTTTTAACAACGATTTTTGCAATTACAAAATTTATTCCTATTTTAAAGATTCTAATATAAAAGGTTCGATTTAGGTTGATCTGACTCCACCAAAACAAAGACACGCCTTCGGGGCGTGTCTTTGTTTTGGTGGATACATTATCAGCCAAGAAAAAAGAGCTCGAATAAGGGAGTATTTTCCGTTTTTTGTATTTTTTGTCAGTAAAAAATTCGTGAAAATTATCTATTTTTTTTAATTTTCTCGTATTTTTGTATTGCTTTCTTTCTTTAAATATGCTAAAATATATTATGTATAATAGCGTATTGTAGCTTATTACGCACTTTTTTAGATAACGAGGCGGTTATGAAGCAAGGCTTTATAAAATTCAAAAAAAGATTTCAAACCCACGCGATTGTAAAAAGTGTTATTTTCGGCGCGTCGTTGGGGGTTTTATCTGCTTCCGTCTTGATTACCGTACAAAAACGGCTTGCCGTTTCGCCAAACCCGTGGCTTTGTGTTTTGCTCGGCGTTTTGGTTGCACTCGTGTGCGCGGGCGCGTTCTATTTATGTATACGCCCTACGGATAAAAAATTGGCGAAAAAGTTGGATAACGATTTACAGCTCCACGAAAAGGTGCAAACGATGATCGCCTTTGAAAACGCGGAAGGGGATATGCTTCAATTACAGCGTGCAGACGTCAACGCAAGACTTATGGAAACGCCCGTGAAATTTGTAAAAACGGGACGGCTTTGGAAACATATCGTCGCGCCCGTCTTGGCGGTGGCAATGGCAGTCGTGGCGTTCATCGTTCCGATGAAGGTAATCATTCCAACCATCGCCGAAGACCCGAAATTCGAGTTTTCAAGCTGGCAGGAAACCCGTCTTACCGCGCTCATTGAAGACGTCAAAACCTCAAAAATGGAGCAAGAGCCGAAAGACGAGGTCGTGCAAAGCTTGGAAACGTTGCTTACGACGCTGAAAACGGTCGTCACGCAAAGCGCGATGAAAGACAGCGTTATCGCTACGATTACGAACGTGCAAGCGACCGAGGATAAATACAATTCATACGACGAAATCGGCGCGGTTATGCGCGAAAGCGAAAACGAGAATATACAAAATCTTGCGGCTGCGATTGCGAAAATGAACGCGTTGACGGTAAATCAGGAGTTGACAGCAATTCGCGGAACGTTGAAAGCGGAAACGCTTGTCGAGGATATGAAAGCGGCGGAAACGGCGATAAGCGCGTCGGTAGCGGGCGCGACGGAGGTTTGGAGCGAGGACGCTTTATATCTTGCGGTTACCGCTTTGGCAAGCGATATCAAATTCGTACACGAAAAAATAGACGAATATACGGCAAACTGGGCGACGAACAAGTTAGACGACGCGTTCGCAAACGCAAGCGTTGCGATAGGTGGAGCGTTGGAACAACAGCGCACCAACGCGGACGTGGCGGAGGCGACGGTAGAGGAGCTGTTGTTTATCTTCGGTATTGATGAATCGGAGCTTCCCGATAACGGCAATTCAAACGTGGGGAGCAGTGATAACGAAGAGGGGGAATACGACCCCGAAGACGAAGAGGACAAAACCTTGAACGACGGCGGGCTCGGCGACGGCGAGGTGGTATACGGCAGTAACGAGGACGTATACGACCATCAGCAGAAAGAACAGGTAAAATACGGTACTGTTATCGACTGGTATTACAGTGTGGCTACCGAACAAGCGTTTGGCGAGGGTGTATCGGAAGAGCTTGCGGAACTGATAAACGACTATTTTGCGAAATTGTATTACAGCGGTCCAAAGGCCGAGGAAAATAATTAAAAAAAGGGATACTATTATGGATAATATGGAAAAGGTACAAAAATTTAACGAAGTGATCGCACGGGTAAAAAGCGAGCTTCGCAAGGACGTCGTAGGGCAGGACGAGATTGTGGAAAACGTAATCACCGCGATTATTGCAGGCGGTAACGTATTGCTGGAAGGCGTCCCCGGAGTAGGAAAAACGCGTTTGGTGCGTTCGCTTGGAAAGGTGTTGAGTTTGCCCTTTTCGAGAATTCAGTTCACGCCCGACCTTATGCCCTCGGACGTTACGGGTACGGTCGTTATGCAAAAGGACGAAAACGGGAATATGAAGAGCGTATTCCGTGCAGGTCCTATTTTTGCCAACCTCGTGCTTGCAGACGAAATCAACCGTGCCACGCCGAAAACGCAGTCGGCGATGCTGGAAGTTATGCAGGAGCATAAAGTAACGGTTGCCAATAGCACCTATAAGCTGGACGAGCCGTTCTTCGTCTTGGCGACGGAGAACCCTATCGAGCAGGACGGTACGTATCCCTTGCCCGAAGCGCAGATGGACCGTTTTATGTTCAAGTTGATTATGAAATTCCCCGCAGATAGCGAGCTGGTGGATATCGTAAAAATGACGCAAATTACCTTGGACGAAACGGCGGAAGCGGTTATCGACGGGAAAACAATTTTGGAAATGCGCGCGTTGGCTTCCACCGTGCCCGTTATCGACGAAGTGCTTAACTACGCGATTCGTTTGGTTTCGAATACCCACCCCGAGCTTGAAAAATGTGCGGCGGCGGAAAAATATATCAAATACGGCGCGTCCCCCCGTGCGGCACAGGCACTCGTTACCTGCGCAAAGGTCCGCGCGCTGATGAATGGTAATTATAACGTTTCTTACGACGATATCGACGCGTTGGCGCATTCGGTACTCCGTCATAGAATTAAAATCAATTACAACGCCGTCAACGACCGTCTGGGCGTAGACGAGGTGATTGATTTACTTATTAAAGAAACGAAGAAGGCGTCTAAATAATCTATGGCTCAATTTGTAATCAACGAAGAGTTTTTGCAACAAATAGAATTGTTGCAAACGCTTATAAAAAATAATATAGCGGGCTTGTTTGGCGGTAACCACCAAACGAGGACGTACGGCTCTTCGTGTGAGTTTGCCGATTACCGCGACTATCTTCCCGGCGACGACGTAACGAAAATCGACTGGAACGCTTACGCTCGGTTTGATAAGCTGTATTTAAAGCTTTTTCTCGACGAACGCCAAATGCACACCCGCATTTATATCGACGGCAGCCGTTCGATGGAATTTGGGGATAAGAAAAAGGCGGAGCAGGCTCTTAAAACGGCGGCGGCGCTTGCGTATCTTTCCGTTTGTCAAATGGATAAAGTTTCCATTTACGTTATCAAAGACAAAGCCGTGCACGAGCTGATAGGCGGTATGGTAGGGAAAGAAGCGTATATCGCTTCTATCAACCGTTTAAACGAAGTGCAATTTGACGGCGATAGCTATATAAGCGACGCGATTTTACCCTCAAAAGTGGGTTACGGCGACGGCATTTCCGTGCTGATTTCCGACTTTTTGACGGATAACGATTACGAACGCGCTATCGATCTTTGGTCGGATAAAAAACGCGACGTTTTCTGCGTACAAATATTAAGTAAAGAGGAAATGGACCCCGTCATTCGAGGGAAAGTACATTTCTTCGATTCGGAGAATTCAGAAAAATTCTACCGCAAAAACATTGACCGTGAAATCGCGCGGGCATATAAGCGCGCGTTGGAATGGTCAATCGACCGTATTAAAAATTATTGCGCGGCGCGCGGCGCCACGTACCTGCTCGTAGAGGCGGAAGAGGCTTTGAGCAGGGTATTCCTTGAAAAACTCGTAACGATGGGGGTATTGAAGTGAGCTTCCTGTATCCTTTGGGGTTATTAGGCTTAATCGGTATTCCGATTCTGATAATCATTTACATAATAAAAAGTAAATATACGGAGCAAACGGTATCTTCCACCTATCTTTGGACGCTGAGCGAGAAATTCCTCAAACGTAAAAATCCGATCAGTAAGGTAACGGGTATCATTAGCTTGATTTTGCAGATATTAGCGATTGCTCTTATCTCGCTTGCTATTGCCCGCCCGATTATTACCGTTCCCGACCTTGCGGACGAATATTGCTTTATTTTAGACGCGTCGGGCAGTATGAATATGGAAACGGCAGGCAAGACTCGTTTCGAAGCGGGTAAGGAAAAGATAGCGAAAATTATCGACGATTCCGTGGACGGAAGCGTATATTCGTTGGTGTACGTCGGTAACACGACGAACGTTATTTTCGAACGGCTTTCCGATAAGGAACAGGCGAATTTGCTTTTGTCGGAAACGGAGCCCGTATACAACGTGGACGATTTTACCGACGCGCTCGGTGTTGCACAGGGGTATTTCGATAAAAATACTTCTATGCAGACCTATCTCGTTACGGATAAAGCGTATCAATCGCACGAGAATATCACGCTTATCAACGTATCCGCAAGCGAGAATAATTACGCGGTTTCAGGCGTTTCGTATACGCTTATCAATAATACGCTGACGGTAAACGGCACGGTCGTATCCTATCAAAAGGACGCAACCTTGCAAATCGAATTATACGCCGACGGCGGAACGGAATCGAAAGCCAACGGTACGTTCTTTGTGAAAACAGGCGTGAAAACGCCTTTCCAGCTTACTTGTAAGCTGAATAAATTTTCCTCGCTGCGGGTTGTCGTTGCAAACGCCGACGCTTTGGCTTGCGACAACGAATATATCATTCACGACGTAACGAGCGAAAGCGCGTATAACACACTGCTTATAAGCGACGCGCCTTACTTTTTGCAAACGGTGCTTGAATCGCTTTTAAACGCGCAGGTAGACGTGATTTCCACGAAAGACTACGACGGCGCAAGCGGTTACGGTTTGTATATTTTTGACAGCTATGACCCCGAAACCTTACCCAAGGACGGCAGCGTATGGCTCGTCAACCCCACGAAGAGCGTAAACGGCTCGGGGTTTAGCGTACAGGGCGAGGTCGCCTTGGAAATTGCGCAAAGCTTAGAAATGATAAATTCCACGTCCTCGACGGTCGCACAGCTTACGAAAGACGTATCGGGGGACGAGATATACGTCATGAAATACGTGAAATGCGGTCTGTACCGTAATTTTACGACGCTGTTTTCGTACAAAGGCAATCCCGTCGTGTTTGCGGGAACGAACGCGCATGGCAATAGAGAAGTGGTGTTTGCGTTCGATTTGCACGCTTCTAATTTGCCCATGCTGTTCGATTACGTCGTTTTAATGCGGAATTTCATCGAATATTCTTTCCCCGCAGTCGTGGAAAAAACCGATTATTATTGCGGGAATACCGTAGACGTGAACGTGCTTGCAAATTGCGAAAGTATCCGTGTGGACAGTCCGAGCGGTAACGTTTCGTATTTGGATACCGATAACGCCATTTGCACCTTGAAGCTGGACGAAGTGGGCGTATACACGCTTACAATGACGGTGGGCGGCGCGCAGAGAAGCTTTAATATTTTTGCTGCAATGACCGAAGAGGAGCGCGTTCCAACGCTCGTGGAAAGTGAAATCGGATTGCAAGGCGAAGCAACGGAAGGGGGCTTCGACGGGATATACGACCCGTTGACGATCCTGTTCATTGCACTCGCAGTGGTATTCCTTGCGGATTGGGGGGTGTATTGTTATGAAAAATATCAGCTTCGATAATCCCAATCTTCTGTTTTTGCTTATTCCGTTCGTGATTATCATCACCGTACCCTTCGTGATTGCTTTCCTTAAAGGCAATAAAGGAAAAGCGATTGTTTCGTCGTTTATTTTACATTTGCTTATTGCGGTGCTCGTAACGCTGGCAATCGGCGGTATGAAATTTACTACCGTTATGACGGAAACGAACGTTTACGTCGTTGCCGACGTTTCCTATTCGGCAAACAGAAACCTCGACGAGGTGGATAATTATATCCAAGCCGTACGGGAAGAACTGCCCAAAAACTCCAAAATGGGCGTGGTGTGTTTTGGTAAAGACTATCAACTGCTCACGGAAATGGGCGGCGCGCCCGTCAGCGTAAAGCATTCGACCGTGGACGATAGCGCAACGAGTATTTCTTCCGCGCTCAACTATACGGCGGGCTTGTTCAACCAAGACGTAATCAAGCGTATCGTACTGATTACGGACGGCAAAGAAACGGACAGCAACGCGATGGGGAACTTGATCGGCGCGATCGAAAACCTTTACGCGAACAATATTTATATCGACGCGATTTATTTGGACGATAACATTTCCGCGGAAGCGCAGGAGATTCAGCTTTCCGACGTGGAATTTACCTCGAATACTTATCTCGGTCATCAAACCACCGCGGACGTACTCGTACAAGCGAACCAAGAAACGAGGGCACTCGTTACTTTGTACGGCGGACCTGCGGGCGAGGAAGAAAAGAGTAAAATTTACGAAAAGGCAGTTGCCCTTACCCAAGGGTATAATATCGTCAATTTCGATCTTCCGACGACGGACGCAGGCACGTACGATTACGAACTGACCGTTACCTCGGACGAGGACGAATCCGCGTATAACAATACGTATGCGTTCACGCAGACCGTATCGGGTAAGATAAAGGTGCTTTTGATATCTTCGCGCGAAGCGGATTTGGAAAAAGTGCAAGACGTTTACGGCGAAGACGCAGAGATTGAAGCGTATATCGGCACTTCGAAAGTTCCTTGTACGGTAGAAGAACTGTGTCAATACGACGAAATCGTGCTTTCGGATACGGACGTTCGAAAAATTGAGAACGTAACCTCGTTTATGGAAGCGGTCGATAAAGCGGTTTCGCTGTTTGGTAAGAGTCTTGTTACCATCGGCGATATGCAAATACAAAACAACGCGGACGCCGATTTAAAAACGTTGGAGGATATGCTTCCCGTAACCTTCGGTAATAACGCGCGCAATCCCAAACTGTACGGTATCGTTATCGACACGTCGAGAAGTATGCAAATGGCGTCCCGCTTACTTATGATGAAAGAAGCGGCAATTCAGCTTCTGAACGTACTCAATACGGAAGACTACGTCACGGTAGTATCTTTTTCGGGCGACGTAACCGTTTTACAAGCCCCCACAAAAATGACCAACCGTGAAGAGGTGGAACAGCTTATCCGCGATATCCAACCCACGCAAGGCACGTTCCTCGGCAAAGGCTTACAAACGGCGTATGGCTTAATGAAAGACCTGCCTTACCGTGAAAAACAGGTAATGCTCATCAGCGACGGAATGTCGTATACCTTGGAAGCGGACGACCCCGTGCAGGTCGCTACCCAAATGCGCGCGTCGGGTATTCTTACTTCCGTTATCAACCCCATGAGCACGGAGGGCGCGCAAACGCTGCTCAATATCGCTCGTGCAGGTTCTATCGACCCTACCGATCCGAATTATTATGAAATTAAGGACGAGGATTCTATTAAAGCGCTCATTTTTGAAGAGGTTGCCGACGAAGTGACGGAAGCGATTATCGAACGCAGATCGCCCGTACTAATCGCTATCGACGAAGATGAAACGATGCAGGGCGTAGAGAATCTTCCCGCCGTCAACGGTTACGTATTTGCGGAAGCGAAAAAGAAATCCACGACGGTACTCAATACCATATACGTCAAGGGTATGAGAGCCACTGACGGAAATACGGTGGAAGCACCCTTGTACAGCTATTGGAATTACGGTAACGGCAAGGTTTCCAGTTTTATGAGTTCGCTTACGGGCGAATGGGCAAAGGAATGGAATGCCGAGGGCGAAACGCGCGGCAACGTCTTTTTCCGTAACGTTATCAAAACGGCAACGCCGACCGAGCGTATCGACTATCCGTATACACTTTCCGTCGAATACGACGGCACGTATTCTACCGTGGAGATTGTTCCTGCGGTGCTTAATCCTTACGCGACGGCGGACGTAACGGTAACGTACCCCACAGGGGCAACCGTTACTGAACGGCTTACCTTTGACTCCGAGCGGTATTTCTATCAATTCAACACGCCCGAGCTTGGGAAATACAGCATTGAAATCACGTACGCATACGACGATAAAACGTATTCGTCTGCGTCTTCGTTCAATATTTCCTATTCGCCCGAATACGATAGCTTTGCCACGTTTGACGCGTCGGCACTGCATACGGCGATTCGAAATAGAGGTACAGTATCGGAAGAGAATATTCCGAAAATAGAGAATAACGAAGACGAAGTAGCGACCTACGAGGTTTCTTTCCTGCTTCCGTTTATGATCGTAGCGATTGTGCTGTACGTCGTGGATATTATGATAAGAAAGCTCAAATGGAAGGATATCAAGAGCTTTTTCAAGAAAAAGAAAAAGGAGGGCGTATGACGATGAAACGAAAATATAGCCTGCTCCTTGCTATTCTTACCTGTATCACGACGGTATTTTCCGCTTGCGGGGAATATAAACCCGCACAAAACAGCGGCGGAAATACAACCAATTCTTCCGTTTCCGACTCCGAGCTTTCCGATTCGGATAGCTTGGGCGAGGAAGACAAAGAAGACCAGTTTACCGTTGCCCTGTCCTTAAACGGAAAAAAATATAAGCCGAGCACGGATATCTACGCACAGTGGACGGACGGGTTCAGCTTCCATACGGCGAAAATCGACGAAGAGGGCACGGCGTCTATCGGGGGCTTGGACGGCGACTACCAAGTAACGCTTTCTACCGTTCCCGACGGCTACGCTTACGACCCCAGCGCGTATCTCGCCACGAACAAAGATAAAAATAAGACGATTGAACTCATTAAACTCCAACGCACACGCGGAGCGGGCGCAGGATTATATAGTTCAATTGAGATTGATTCGGCGGGCGTTTACCGCACCACACTCAATTCCGCCGACCATATCGTATATTACGAGTTTACGCCGAAAACGGACGGGAAATATTCCGTGGAATCGTGGACTGATACCACGCAAAACACGGTCAATCCTATGATCGACGTGTACACGGGTAGCTTTGCGGCTAAATATTTTGGTTACACGCTCGATAGCTCGGAGGGTTGCGTTTCGGGTACGTATACCAAGAATTTCAAATACGCCGTAGAAGTAGACGAGGATAAAGTAGGTAACGCGTTTACCTTTGGCGTAAAAGCAAGCTCGAAAAACGGACAATATCCCGTTACGGTGGATTTTGCGATAAAGCTCAACGATAAATTCCCCAGTATAGCAACGGAGTCGGAAATGCGGCTTCCTTCGGTCGAGCTCAAACACGCTTCGCGTCCTGCGGGTGCTTGGACCACGCCTGAGATATTAGAAAATGGGCATTGGAAATACGACGGCACGATGTTCGGCTATAACGAAGCGGACGGGTATTATCATTTGTATAACGAAGGGACGGGAAAATACGACGGCGCAACGCTGTACGCGAAAATCTCCCAGCCCTGTCAATTCTACGACGTTGCGCTTACGCGTATCGAAGACCCAGGTAATAAAAATTTAACCGTCAACGGCGTAAATTATAAATTCTTCCTTGACGGTTGGAATACCTTTAATTTAGGCTATTTCTGTGTAGCGCACGCGCAAAACAACGTGTATTGCCCGTGTCTTGCCACTTGCGGCGGTGCTTGTGCGATCGGTTGTGAGAAGTGCCACGCGGAGTGCAGAAACGTATCGCAAGAGCTGTTGGACTCCCAAGGCGGCTATGCGGATTATTGCAATATTGACGGGGCATATCCCGTTACGCAAGAATTAAAAGACTTTTTACAAGCATTCAGTGTTTCGCAGTTACTGTTTATGGACGGAAACGGATTTGTAGAAACGTTCCCTGAAAAGCAAATTGACGCGAAAGAGGAAGATCAATGGCTTTTCGCCTGCGGATACTACAAGTAAGAGGTCAAGGAACTTAGTTCCTTGCGGATTGTAAAGGCAGAACCTTTACGCCTCGACGGCAGTCGCCGTCCGCAAGGACGGTAGAACGCCAAAATCAAGCAAAACGCAGTTTTGCGCCACTACCGCGCAAGCGGTCAGCCGTCCGTGAGGACGGAAGATTATCTTTTCAGTGGCTTCACGTGTTTTGCATTTAATCCCCCCTGGGTTTCAATAAAATTGAAATAAAAAAATATTTATAGGAGGTCTCTTATGAAAAAGAGAAGTTTACTGTTACTTTTAACTGCTTCGCTTGCTACCATAGGACTTGCCGCTTGTGATGATGACCATACGCATACGTATGGCGACACATGGGCAAGTGATACAACCTATCATTGGCACGGAGCAACCTGCGAACATACGGAAGAAAGCTCTGATAAAGCTCCGCACGTGGATATCGATGACAACGGTATTTGTGATGTTTGCGAATACGATTATGCACACGAGCATGAGTTCGAAGAACAATGGACGCAGAATGCTACGCACCATTGGCATGCCCCTACGTGTACGCACAGTCTCAAAGATGATGAAGCTGAACACGTTGACGAAAACAACGACGGTGTTTGCGATGTTTGCTTGTATGATGGCGGTCATATTCATGCGTATGCGGAAGCTTGGACGACCGACGAAACGCAACATTGGCATGAAGCTACTTGCGGACACGCAATCGTAAAAGTAGACCATATTGACGAAAACGAAGACAATATTTGCGACGTTTGTGAATACGACTATGTGGACATGCTTGCGATACTTGACGTTGCTACGGTAGCAGATGCAAAAGCACAAGTAAGTGGCGGTATGTATACCTATGCTTGGGACGGTAACGTTGCTAAAACGGAAATCTACGCTTATGGCGCAGATAATTATACGTATATAATGTCGGTAAGCCCTTACGGCTATGCGACGGAAAATCATTATTCGCTTTTTGACGGCGTAAATGGTACGGGTGTATTCTGTGTTGAACAATACCTTATGGATTCTAATGACGATGAAGAAGTAACCGAATGGGTTGCTGACGGTGAGCCTTCGAGAAATAATTATGCGCTTGCCGATAATATTGAGGGTGTGGAAGTCAATGTCGCTGGTGGAATAGAGGCGTATGGTTTGGAAGACCTTGTATACGCTTTATATGAATATGCACATGGTGAAGATAATGTAATTTTCGATTACGTTGACGGGTGCAAGGAAGAAGAAGGGAACAAAGAATATTATATTTCTTTCGTTTCGGCTGGCGGTTATTATTTATATGAATATGAACTTACGTTTACCTTAACGGCAGAAAACGTAATTGATTCGGCATACCTTGTTGTAAATGAGTACGAATCGTACAATTATATTGTAGACGTAGAAAACAATGCGTATATGCTGAACCCCGAAGCAGTGCCTTATACGGTTTATGAATATGACTTTGCACAAACTGTTGCTGAAAGAACTGCTGAAAATCCTTATGATTCGGCTGACTACTTGTATAGCACATTCTCGTTGTCGAAAGACGGCGTAGCCGTTGCTGATGGCGCTAATGTTACGATTGAAACGGGTTGGGATAACCAAATTACGTTCTCCTTGGCTGATGTCGATTTGGAAAAACTCGATTGGCAGTCGTTCGAGATTACAAGTAGCGGAGAGCAATATTCTGAACTTGGCTGGAGTATGCTTTCTGTTGGCGATTCAACCTTCTATGTTTATGGTGTAAAAGGTGGCGAGTATACACTTACAATTACTTCCGATTTGTGTTCTATTACTCTTAATATAACCGTAAATTGGGCAGAAATTACTTCCTTTGAAGCAAGTGCGGAAACGGAGATGTACGCAGGTTTGAGCACGGAAGTTTCCGCAATTGTAAACGCGGGTGCAAACCCTGCGTTCACCGCAGAAGTTACCACTGCTCCCACGGGCGCGGTGGCAAGCGTTGTTGACGGTGTATTTACGGCAGATATCGCAGGCGAATACGTAATTACGCTTACTTCCGTACAAGATACGACTCTTACGGCAACCGTAACGATTACCGTAAATGAAGCGCCTGACGTATCGGCTATCCTTAACGGCAAATATACGTGGGCGTTCCCTTGGGATAGCTCGTTGACGGTAGAGCTTGTCTTTACGCCTGCTTCCGAAGGTGCAACCAACGGTACGGCAGTTCTTAGCGGCAACGTTCCTGTGGGTTCGGAATCGGAGCAACAGAGTGAAGAATTAACGTATGCTTACGAAGCAGGAAGTCTTGTATTTACGCACGTTTCTGGTTCGTATATTGTTGGATTTACCTACGATGTTGTCCTTGAAAACTTCGTATTACAGTGCGGTTACTATGGTAACTACTCTGAAATGGAGAAGGAAGGTAGCACGGGCGGCGGTTCTGCTGTGGATTATGCAAACGAGCTTTGGGGTACGACATGGTATGACGCGTCTTCGCAAACGTACCTTATCTTCGACACGGCTTCGACGGGTGTAATTGCAGATGCTGCTGATCCAAATAGTGCAACTTGGTTGATTATCTTTGATTTCACGGTAGACAGCGAAGGTGTTATCACTGTTTCTAATTCTTCTAACGTTGTTGGTACGGCTCCGTTCTCCTTGAATTCGGATGCGGGTGCGGTAAATGCAGATATTACGGAAGTAACCATCGCTTATACACATCCTATGAACCAACAGTCCGTTTACTTTATCTTTGCGCCTGTTGCATAAGCGTAAGCAAAAATCAAGGTTTCATCTGAAAAATGATATAAGCTGAAAGGAGCTGTTCGGGAATTTTCCCGAACAGCTCTGTTTTTATATAAAAATCCTTGAATTTTCTTTTATTATATGCTAAAATAAATATATAAAGATATTATATAATTTTACATCAATTTTGCATTTTGCATTCTGCATTTTGCATTTTTAAAAGGAGAATTTGTATGAAACTGAAAAAATATTTGGCTCTTATTTTATCGCTCTGCGTAATCGGCGGAGCAACCGCAAGTCTTTCGGCGTGCGGTGGCGACGAGTCCTCGTCGGGATCGCCTGCTTCCACGAACACGGAAAGCGAAAGCGATACGGGCGATGAAACGGTCGAAGTGGAGTATACCGTTACCGTTCAGGACGAGAAAGGCGCAGGGGTAGAGGGCGTAGAGCTCGTAATCTCTCAACTCGGCGAAGACGTTGATTCGGGCGCAACGGACGAAGACGGTAAGCTCACGGGTACGCTTGAAGCGGGCGAATACAAGGTATCTATCGTATCGGGAACGTTGCCCGAGGGGCACGTTGCCGATAATTATGCGCTTACCGTCAATTTTACGGAAGAAAATGCAACGGCGACGTTTACGGTTATAGACAATACGCCCGACGGTTCGGCAAGAAAGCCTTATCCGTTTATTCCTGATGATACAGGCACAATGGAAATCACGCTTTCCGCAGGTGCGGAAACGCATTATATCTTATATAGAACGATGGGGCGTACGCTCGTGGTAAACTCTGCGGACGTAGAAATCGTATATAACGGCGAAACCTATCGCGCGGTAGACGGCGTTATCGAAATTGCAATGGAGGGCTCGGCGGAAGACATCAACGCAGGCGGTCAAATCCTTGTTAAAAATCTCGTAGCCACGGAAAAAACGGTTAAAATGCAACTTGTCAACGAACTTGGCTCGTTGGAAAACCCGATTACCGTAACCGATTTAGCCGAAGCGGTTGAGATAACGGTAGAGGGCAAAGAAACGGTGTACCTGTTATATACGGCAACGGCGAGCGGTAGACTTTCTTACGAAGTAAACGGCGGGCAAGGCGCAATTCGCTTATACAATGAAAATTCGTTCGTAATGACGGGCGAGGGCGAAAGCTATTTGGATTTGGACGAAGGGGACGTAATTCGTATTTACGTAACGGCTGAAAATGCAAAAGACGGCGAAACGTACGAGGTAAGCTTCACACTTACTTTACAGGAAGCACAAAATGGCTAATTGGATACAAGATAAATACGTCGTATTAAGCGGGGCAAGCGGGGGTATCGGCAGAGAACTTTGTAAGATACTCGTTACCAAATACGGCGCAAAAGTGATCGGTATCGGCAGAAACGAAGCGAAAATGCAATCCTTGCAAGCGGAGCTCGGCGAACGCTTTTCCTACCGATTATTCGACGTGGGCGTGCGCGAAAACTGGTCGGCATTTGCGGATTATCTGCAAGACGAGGGGATATCGCCGATTTTGCTTATCAATAACGCAGGGGCGTTTCCTACTTTTTCGCGCGTGTTGGACGCGGGCGCGGACACGGCGGAACGCATTATGCAAAATAACTATTTTTCTGCGGTCTATGCGATAGAAAAGATTTTTCCGCTCCTTGTCGGCGAGGGGAAGCATAAACCCGCAGTCGTCAACGTCGCTTCTTCCGCCGCGCTTTGTACGGTAGTCGGCACGGGTGCGTATTCGGCAAGCAAGAGCGCGCTCAAAAGCTATACCGAAGCGTTGCAAATGGAAGAAAAGAGAAAAGCGTATATCGGTTTAATTTGCCCCGGCACGACGGCGACGGAACTGTTCAGCGCAGACGAAAACACAAAAAACAGCGCACTCGATAAAATTGCGATGCCCGCCAAGAAAATGGCAAGAAAAATATCCAAAAAGATATTGAGAAAACGCCGTCGCGCGGCGCTCGGTTGGGACGCAAAGCTGATGAGCTTTTTCACACGGCTTATGCCTGTGAAAGGACTGTTTTTCATTCGAGGCGTTATGAAAGCTTCGGGTTCGAAAGTGTTTAAAGAGGTATTTAAAAAGTAACGGAATAAGAAAAGAGCGAGTATAACTCGCTCTTTTATGTTTTTAACAATTTGTTTACGATTTTATTTCCGCTGTATCGAATTTATTTTCAAGGAACCGTTTTACGTCGTAGGTTTGACGGTAAATAAGATAAGTGGTTACTTTGGGTGCTGTAAAGTCTTTTAAAGTAACTTCTTCCAAATCCCCGTTTTCCAGCTTATCTTTTACAAGCTTGTACGGCAAGAATGCGTAACCTAGCCCGTTTTCAAGATAGGGGAGAAGCTTCGACGAGTTATCCACGTCTAAACGGAAAACGTGATTTTTTGGGAACAGCGAACGGATAAACACGCCCGTTTCACTCAAAGTCAAGTCGCACATAAGATAAGGTAACTTCGCAAGCTGTGCTTTCGTAACGCCGTTTGGATATTCGTTTTTACCCTTTCCGCAAACGAGCGCAACGCGGTCTACGTCGTAGATATCGCAGGCATATCCCAACCGTTTCAACGGCACGGCGGAGAACACCATATCAAGCATATTATCCTGTAATTGCTGAATAAGGTCAAGCGAGTGCCCGAGCATTACCTTGATAGAGGTAATCGAGTTATCCTTTAAACATTCGTCTACGAGCGGTTTTACATACACCTCGTAGGTGGCGTTGATTGCACCGATAGAGAATTTACGGCTGTGCGAGGACAGCGCGTTCATTTCTTCGATAGAAGTATCCTGTAATTCGAGGATACGCTCGGCATAGTGTAGGAAAATTTCGCCCGCTTCGGTCAGCGTTACCGTTTTCGAGCCTCTGGAAAACAGGCGTTTGCCCACTTCCTTTTCTAACTCGCTGATACGGTTGGTTACCGTCGATTGCGCAATGCTCAACTTTTCAGCGGCAAGCGTGAAGTTTTTTACTTTCGACAAAAAGATAAATGTTTTAAGTTCTTCTGTATTCATAGAAAAAATTGATTATCCTTATCGGTTTTATCTATTGTTTTAATTATAGCGTAATCAACTTCAAAAAGCAAGCAATTTATAAGAAAAAAGTGAAAAGATTTGAAAAAAGCCGTTTTTTGCGTTTGCGCGATTGACAAAAAGCGAGCGAAAGTGTATACTAAATGCAACGAGGAGAAAGGCTATGGAAGTAAGCGATATCCAAGACAAAGTAAGAAAACTCAAAGCCGAGCTTGCAAAAGGCAATCCGCAAGGGGAAAAGGTAACGCTGGTGGCGGCGATAAAAACGCAAACGCCCGAAGCGATAAACGCCGCAATCGAAGCGGGGGTAGACGCTGTGGCGGAAAACAAAGCGCAGGAATTTCGTGATAAAAACGACCTTCTTTTGCCTTGCCCCAGACATTTCATTGGGCATTTGCAGACGAACAAGGTCAAATATTTGGTGGGCAAGGTGGAATTATTCCATTCGTGCGATAGGGCGGAGCTTGCAAGCGAAATCGCAAGACTTTCGCAAAATCGGGGGATTGTTTCGGATATTTTGATACAAGTCAATATCGGCGACGAGGCAACGAAAGGCGGATACGCGTTGGAGAATGCCAAGGAAGCGTTTTTCACACTCTTAAAAACGGCGGGCTTGCGCGTGCGCGGATTTATGGCGATGTTGCCCGATACCGACGATACGCAAACGCTTCGAATGCTCGCAAGAAAAATGCGCGCTTTGTTCGAGTGGGCGAAAACGCAGTCGGCGGATATTGACTACCTCTCTATGGGAATGAGCGGAGATTACGCGCTTTGCGTAGAGGAAGGCAGTAATATGGTGCGCGTGGGGTCAACGATATTCGGCGCACGCGATTATACGGTAAAGGCATAATAATATGGCAAAAAAGCGTACGGTACAAAACAGAAAAAAACGGCTGATTGCGATTATCCTTTCGGTCGTGATTTTCGTTGCCGTAGTGCTTGGCGTTTTACAGCTCGGCGCGGTATATACGGCGAGAAATTGGGAATACTGGAAGCCCGATTACGCAAAAACGGATATCCGTACGCTTCTTAATAAATCCGAGCGTACCGACGAGGAATACGAGCTGTTATACCGTCAGACGGGCTTGACAAAACTCGGTATCGACGGTTTACTTTCGGCGGGGAAGAAAGAGCGTATCTTGGCGATACAGGAGCATTTTTTTGCGGGGCACGAGGTAGAGGCACGGCATTTCGCACCGTTTACTTATCAAGAAGAGATAGACGGCGCGGCGTCGTTCGCTATGGTCGAGGACGGGGATATTATCGTTTCCGCGTCCGTCAGAGTTTCGTGGTTTCGCTACGGACACGCTTCGCTCGTTATCGACGCGGAAAATCAGCGAATTTTAGAGGCGATATCGGTGGGCACAAGCAGTGAAATCAACTACGTTTCGGCGTTTCAAAACTTTTCCAGCTTTATGATACTCCGTCCGAAAGTGGACAAGGAAACGAAAACGGAGCTTGTGCGCTACGCGCAAGAGAATATGGTGGATATACCTTACCGACTTGCCAAGGGCGTGCTTTCGAAAAAGTACGATCCCGATAAGTTCACGGGTACGCAGTGCGCGCATCTCGTTTGGTACGCTTATAAAAAATTCGGTTACGACCTTGATTCTACGGGCGGGGGAGTGGTGAAACCGCAGGATATGGCAAACTCACCGCTGGTGGAAGTGGTGCAGGTTTACGGGTTCAATATAGATACCTTATGGAGTTGACAATGAAAGGAAAAGAAATTCAAACGGGCACTGCGCTTATAACGGGCGCGACGGGCGGCTTGGGTAAAGCGTTCGTATTTGCGCTTGCAAAGCGCGGGTATACTCTTTTGCTAACGGGCAGAAGCGGAGAAAAGCTGACCGCCTTGCAAACGGAATTACAGGAAAAATATCCGCAAACAGAAGTCTGTATTTATCCCGCCGACTTATCGGATACCGCAAGCCGAAATACGCTTATGGAAACGGTTTGCAGGGACGGACACAAAATTTCTTTGCTTGTCAACGCCGCAGGCGCGGATATTCAAAAGGGACTCGCCGATTACACCCAAGAAAAAATAGCCTTTCAATGCAGAGTAAACTTTGAGGCGGCGGTAGCACTTTCCCATTTTGCAGTACAAAACCGCGACAGCCGTTTGGAGATTATCAATATTTCCAGCGTTTCAGGAATATATCCGATGCCGTATTTTGCTATATACAGCGCAACGAAAAGCGCGCTGACTTCCTTTTCCCTTGCCTTGCGCAAGGAATTAAAAAAGCAAAACGCGGCGGTTACGGCAATTCTCCCCGGGGCAATGCCAACCCGAGAGGATATTAAGGAGCAAATCAAAGGACAGGGTTTATGGGGTAAGCTTGCGGTAAAATCGCCTGAGTGGGTGGCGGAATATTCCCTTAAAGCCGTTCGGAAAAATAAAGGGAAAGTTATCGTTGGCTTTTGGAATAAGCTTATGCGTATCACAACGGCGTGGATACCCCTTTCTTGGAAAATGCATTTTATCGCCAAGCGGTGGAGTAAAATATCCAAAGACGCCTTTTAAGCACAAAAGAAAAACGCTTTCGAGGTATGCAGTCAAACGGGGCGTTTTTTTGTGTGAAAAAATAAATAAAGCGACTTTTTGCCCTTGAAATCCTTGACAAACACAAAAAATTCCTGTATAATCGAATTTGCAAATTAAAAAAAGTGTTTTAATCGAAAAAACGAAACAGAGTGAGGAAGAAAAATATGATCGAATTAAACCCTATGAGTAATCTCTTAGAGCAAGATCAGTACAAGTATGAATTGCAGGACGTTGCCGAAGCGCAGCTTTTCCGTGATATTTATCCGTACGACGAAGTACCCAAAACGCCGTTTAACCATCGCCGCGTGCCGATGAACATGCCGCGTGATATTTGGATAACGGATACGACTTTCCGTGACGGACAGCAGTCGCGCGCGCCGTATACGGCGAAGCAGATCGTCGATATTTATAAGATGATCGCGCGCTTGGGCGGGCCGAAAGGAATCATTCGTCAGAGTGAATTTTTCGTATATACGAAAAAGGATAGAGAAGCGCTTGAAAAATGTATGGAGCTTGGTTATAAGTTCCCCGAAATCACCACGTGGATACGCGCAAAGAAAGAGGACTTCGAGCTCGTGCACGATATTGGTATCAAGGAAACGGGTATTCTCGTTAGCTGTTCCGACTATCATATTTTCAAAAAGCTGAATATGACGAGAAGACAGGCGTACGACCATTATCTTTCCGTTGTAAAGCAGGCGTTCGACGCAGGTATCGCACCCCGTTGCCACTTGGAAGATTTAACGCGTGCCGACTTCTACGGTTTTGTCGTTCCGTTCGTAAACGCGCTCATCGAACTTTCCAAAGAAGCGAGAATTCCCGTTAAAATCCGTATGTGCGATACGATGGGCTACGGCGTACCGTTCGCAGGCGCAGCGCCCCCGCGCAGCGTTCCCGGACTTGTTTACGGTTTGCACCATTATTCGGACGTTACCAGCGAAATGCTCGAATGGCACGGTCATAACGACTTCTATATGGGCGTGGCAAACGCGGTCAGCGCATGGCTGTTCGGTGCGAGCGGCGTCAACTGTTCGTTGCTTGGCATCGGCGAGCGTACAGGCAACGTACCCACGGAAGCGATGGTAATGCAATACGCATCTCTTCGCGGTACGCTGGACGGTATGGATACGACGGCGATCACGGATATTGCGGAATATTTCGAAAAGGAACTCAAATATCCCATTCCGCCGATGACTCCGTTTGCGGGCAGTGCGTTCAATCTTACCCGTGCAGGCGTACACGCCGACGGTATGATGAAAGACGCGGAAATTTACAATATTTTCGATACGGAAAAGATATTGAAACGCCCTGCGGAGGTTTCCATTTCCAACACCTCGGGCTTGGCGGGTATTGCGTACTGGATAAACAAGCATTTCAAACTTCCGCCTGAAAAGCAGGTCAATAAGCAAGACTGGATCGTGCAAACGATGAAAACGCAAATCGACGCACTGTACGCCGACGGCAGAACGACGGTTATGGGCGAGGCGGAATTGATAGAGCTTTTCAAGCGTAACACCAAGGACGGCCGTTGCGAGCTGAATTGGTTTGATTTATAAGTAAAGAGATAGAGAGGATAGAAAAAATGGGCTATACGATAGCGCAGAAAATTATTAAGAATCACCTTGTTTGCGGGGAGATGACTGCGGGCAAGGAAATCGGTTTGAGAATAGACCAAACCTTAACGCAGGACGCCACGGGTACGATGGCGTATCTGCAATTCGAAGCCATGGGTATCGACCGCGTAAAAACCGAGCTTTCCGTGGCGTATATCGACCATAACACCTTGCAAGCGGGCTTTGAGAACGCCGACGACCACCGCTATATCCAGACGGTAACGAAAAAGCACGGCATTCGCTTTTCCCGCCCCGGGAACGGTATTTGCCACCAAGTGCATTTAGAGCGTTTTTCGAAACCGGGAAAAACCCTGATAGGCTCCGATTCGCATACGCCTACGGCGGGCGGTATCGGTATGCTCGGTATGGGCGCGGGCGGCTTGGACGTAGCCGTTGCAATGGGCGGCGGTACGTATTACATAACTATGCCCAAAATGATAAAAGTCAATCTCGTCGGTAAATTATCCGACTACGTCGGGGCAAAGGACGTCATTTTAGAAGTGCTCCGTCAGCTCGGTGTAAAGGGCGGCGTCGGCGCAATCGTCGAATACGCGGGCGAGGGCGTAAAAACCCTTTCCGTGCCTCAGCGCGCCACCATCACGAACATGGGCGCAGAGCTCGGCGCAACCAGCTCGATTTTCCCGTCCGACGAGGTTACGAGAGCTTTCCTTAAAGCGGAGAACAGAGAAGAAGATTTCGTAGAGCTTTCCTCGGATAAGGACGCCGTTTACGACGCGGAATACACCGTCGATTTAAGCGCGTTACAGCCCTTGGCGGCTTGCCCGCACAGCCCCGATAACGTGAAAGCGGTAAAGGAATTGTCGGGAATGAAAATAGACCAAGTATGTATCGGGTCTTGTACCAACTCTTCTATGCAGGATATGCTCACTGTGGCGGCGATGCTCAAAGGCAAGACCGTACATCCGAACGTCAGTCTGTCCATTTCCCCTGGTTCAAAGCAGGTATACACTATGCTTGCCGAATGCGGTGCGCTTGCCGATCTTATCAACGCGGGCGCAAGAATACTCGAATGTGCTTGCGGGCCTTGTATCGGTATGGGCTTCTCGCCCAAATCAGCAGGCGTGAGTCTTCGTACCTTCAACCGTAATTTCCTTGCGCGCAGTGGGACTGCGGACGCGCAGGTATATCTCGTTTCCCCTGAAACGGCGGCGGCGAGCGCGGTTGCGGGCGTATTCACCGACCCCACCTCGTGGGGCGTTGCGCCGAAAGTGGAAATGCCCACGGCGTTCAAAATCAACGACAACTTGATTGAAATGCCCGTGTCGGCGGATAAAATGGACGAAGTTACCGTCGAACGCGGTCCGAATATTAAACCGATTCCCGTTGGCAAAGCGCCCGACGAAAATCTCGATTGCGAGCTAATTTTAAAGGTGGGCGACGATATTACAACCGACCATATTATGCCCGCGGGTACGAAAGTATTGCCGTACCGCTCGAACGTGCCGAAGCTTTCCGAATTCTGCTTTACCGTATGCGATAAAGAATTCCCCGAACGCGCCAAGAAAAAGGGCGGTGGGGTAATCCTCGGCGGTGCGAATTACGGACAGGGTTCTTCGCGCGAACACGCCGCGCTCGTGCCTTTGTATTTAGGTATCAAAGCGGTGGTGGCAAAGAGTTTTGCGCGTATCCACGTAGCGAACCTTATCAATTTCGGTATTGTGCCGATGACGCTTGCAAATCCCGACGATTACGATAAATTCGCAGAGGGCGACGCAATTGCAATCGCAGGCTTTGCGGAAGCGGTCGCAGGGAAAACGGAAGCCACGCTCGTCAACAAAACGAACGGCGCACAAGCGAAGCTTTGCTTGAACTTGTCTGCCCGTCAAAGAGAAATGTTGCTTGCGGGCGGTTGCTTGAATTACACGAAGAACAATAAAGGAGAATAACCCCATGGAAAAGGCAGAATACAAGGCGCAGTTAGACGCGGCTTGCGAAAAATTTAGAAAACTGATGGCGGATCAGCTCACGCGCGTAGAGGATATGAAAGCGCAGGGCGATTTCGTGGACTATAACGCGCTCGATTGCATTAAAATCGGCGTTTGCGGCGGGGACGGTATCGGACCTATCATTTCCGCACAGGCAAGACGGGTACTTGAATTTATCCTCGCCGACCTCGTAAAAGCGGGCAAGGTAGAATTTAAGGACATTGAGGGTTTAACCATTGAAAACCGTATCGCCAAAGGCAAAGCAATCCCCGACGACGTAATGGCGGAACTCAAAGCCTGCCATATCATCTTGAAAGGACCTACGACTACCCCGCAAAAGGGCAGCGGTATGCCCAACATCGAATCGGCGAACGTCGCTATGCGTAAGGCACTTGACCTGTTTGCGAATATCCGTCCCGTCAAAGTCCCCGAAGAGGGTATCAACTGGACGATATTCCGCGAGAACACCGAGGGCGGTTACGCGATCGGCTCGTCCGGTTTTAATATCACCGAAGACCTTGCGGTAGACTTTACCGTAACGACGAAACAAGGTTCGGACAGAATTGCCCGTCTTGCGTACGATTACGCGCATAAGAACGGCTTAAACAGAGTTTCCCTCGTCACGAAAGCCAACGTCATTAAAACGACGGACGGCAACTTCCTTGAAGATTGCCATAAGGTCGGAGATTTATATCCCGATATCGTCACGGACGAATGGTACGCAGACATTATGACGGCGAAGCTTGTCGATAAAAAGCGTCGCCGTGATTTCAAGGTATTGCTGCTTCCTAACCTCTACGGCGATATTATTTCCGACGAAGCGGCGGAGTTCCAAGGCGGCGTCGGTACGGCGGGCTGTGCGAATATCGGTAAAAAATACGCGATGTTCGAGGCGATCCACGGCTCCGCGCCCCGTATGATTACGGAAGGAAGAGGCAAATACGCCGATCCTTGCTCGATGCTTCGCGCTTGCGTTATGCTCCTTTCGCATATCGGCTTGCAGGATAGAGCGGATAAGCTGGAACGCGCGTTGGATATTTGCTCGTTCGAGGAAAAGAAATATACTATCACGGGCCGTGACACGGGCGCGACCTGCGAAGAATTTGGTAATTACGTAATGGAAACGCTGCAAAAACTCGTTTAAATTGCGTAAATCATAAACTCCCTTTCAAGGCGGAATACACGCTTTGGAGGGGAGTTTTCTCTTTTTTTTACAAAACACTTTACAGAACGCGATTTTTGTGTTATAATACAAAGCAGAGGAAAAAGTTATGAGATATACGGTTCAATCAAGTAAATACATCTTAAAAAATTTTTGGTATATATTTCCTTTTGCGATTATTCCCGCCTTCTTTTTTGCGCTTTCAGCGGATCAGGAGGCGATTCGGTGCGCATTAGAAACACTTTTTGCCGGGAATATCCACGATTTTCATTTTTCACACCTCTTCCGTGCGATATCCATTTTAAATTTCGCTTCGTGGGAAGCAATTGTGTTCGGTATTTTAGGCGTGCTTTTAATCGTTTTATGCGTGGCAATGATGCTCGCGCTTTTGGATAAGCATATGCGAATCGGTAAGCGTACTTATAACGGACTGTTTTCCAAACTCAACGATAACCTTTTATCAACGGCGGGATATGCGATTTTGCTGTTAATTCTTTACGAGATTTGGTCGCTTGTAACGGCGGCGGTGCTTGATTTGTTTTCGATGATTCCGAATACAGCGTTGGCATACGTGTTGTCAGGGGTGGCGTTTTTAGCGATGCACCTCGTGCTCGTTTACGCGATAGGGGCAATCTATCTTTGGCTTCCCTGCATGCAGATAACAGGCTTTAAGGCAATGGAGGCGTTGCAATATTCTTATCAACTCGTATCCCCTGTAAAATGGCGGTTATTGTTTGGACAAATCGCGTCCTTGCTTTTCGTGGAAACGGTGATTGCCGTCTGCGCGTATTTTATTCCGATCGGCGTTGTATTTTGGCTGGTTTCGGCTGCGATTTACGCGCTTCTGATTATGATTTATTGCGTAAGAATGATGGTGGCGTATTTCGATCGCGACAACATCCAACGCGCCGATTTAAACCGTTTTTATTGATGAGGAGAAAAAATTATGCTATTCCGTAATGCGTTTCGTTTACTTATAGAAAATTTCAAAAGCGTTTATAAAATAATGCTTTATCGGTTTATCGTTTGGATTGTTGCCGGCGCGCTGTTCGCTGCAATGATTTTACCTGAATTTTTAGATATATGGCACAGTCAGGCAATGAACGGACTTATAGACGGTGTGCAACAATTTTTCATTGCGCTGTTCGACGCGAATCAGGAGACGATGAGGGAAGCCAAGGACACCATTCTTGCTTCGGGTAAAGCGGTATTACAGCTTATTACCTCCAAAGCAACGACGATAACACTGACCGCTGTGGGTTGCGTATTCGTGTACCTTATCAAGCGGATCGCGGAAACGCTTTGCTATTTTTCCGTAGGGAGCACGCTCAACGATAAAATGGCGACCTACTCGCAAACGCACTTTTTCACGGCGTTCGTTGCAAACCTTGGCAAAGCGTTTGTGTACGCGCTTGTATACGTACCCGTCGTATTTGTCTTTGATATCCTCACGATTGGCTTGGTCGTGCTGATTCTTTCAGCGTTCAATATCTTTGCAGGGCTGTTTTTCGGTATGACCTTAATCGTATTGATGCAGTCGTTTAAATTGACCTTCACGGGGCTTTGGATGCCCGCTATGACAGCGGATAACAAACGCTTAAAAGAGGCGTTTCGCTATGCGAATAAAACGGAGCGAAAACAGCGCACGAAAGCGTATGCTACCTATATTGCAGGCGTTTACACCGTGATTATCGTCAACGTGATTGCGGCGGTATGCACCTTTGGAAGTGCATTGCTCTTGACCGTACCTGCTTCGTATATGCTGTTTATTTGCTTGCAGTACGTGTACTATTATACCATTAAGGGTAAGAAATACTTTATTACCTACGAGAAAATTGCGAGCAATCCCGACCACGGCGACAGCGAGCACTTTTTCGATTATATTGACGAAACGGATAACTCGGCAATTTCTTCGATTACGGAAAATACTGACGAAAAAACGGATAACTAATACGAAAGAGAGAATATATTAGTAAAGAGAAAAAAAGGAAGGTTGTACATGGATTATCGTAAAAACTATCAGCTTTGGTTAAACGACGAGCGTCTTTGCGCAGAGGGCAAAGCGGAATTAAAAGCCCTTGAACAGGACGAAAAGGCACTCGAATACCGCTTTGGCGGCGAAATGGAATTTGGCACGGCAGGTATGCGCGGAATTATCGGCTACGGTATCAACGTTATGAATATCTATACCGTTATGCGCGCCACGCAAGGTCTTGCGGAATGGATAAAAACGCTGGGCAAGGATGCCCTTGAAAGAGGCGTCGTCATTTCTTACGACACCAGAAGAAAATCGGACGAATTTGCAAAAGCGGCAGCAGGCGTTTTGGCGAAGAACGGAATTAAGGCGTACCTGTTTGACGAGGTACACCCCGTACCTATGCTCTCCTACGCCGTGCGCTATTTAAAAACGGTGGCGGGTATTATGATTACCGCCAGCCATAACCCCAAAGAATATAACGGCTATAAAGTATACGGCGAGGACGGCGCACAAATGTCGCCTGAGGATACCGCAAAGGTCGTTTCGTATATCGAAAAAATCACCGATTATTTATCCGTTTCGGGCGATACGGACAGCCCGCTTATTCAATCCGTTCCGAAAAAATTAGACGAGGATTATATCGAAGAGCTTTCCCGTCTTACCCTTTCCAAGAAAGCGGTAGAAAAATGCGGAGCAAACTTAAAGCTCGTTTATACACCCGTGCACGGCAGCGGTTATATCCCCGTTACTACGATTTTGAAAAAGCTTGGTATCAACGCGACGGTAGTGGAAGCACAGACGACGAAAGACACCGAGTTTTCCACCGTCAAAGTCCCCAACCCCGAATACAAAGAAACACTTTCAATGGGTATTGAGCTTGCGAATAAAATCAACGCCGACGTCGTATTCGGAACCGACCCCGATTCCGACCGTCTTGGCGTAGCGCTCAAAAACGAGGCGGGCGAATTTGTCGCGCTGTCGGGTAATCAAGTGGGTATTTTATTGCTCGATTATATCTTGACAAGACTTTCCGAAGAAAATGCAATGCCGAAAAACGCGGCGGTCGTTAAATCGTTCGTAACCACGGGTATGGCGAAATCGCTTTGCGACGAGTACGGCGTAACCTTGTTTGAAACGCCCGTCGGCTTCAAATTCATCGGCGAAAAAATCAAACAGTGGGAAAAGGATAACGAATATACCTATTTGTTCGGTTTCGAGGAATCGTGCGGATATCTCCGCGGTACACACGCAAGAGATAAGGACGCCGTCGTGGCTTCTATGCTCTGCGCAGAAATGGTTTGTTATTATGCGTATCTTGGTAAGAGTGTGTTCGATAGATTGCAGGAAATTTACGCAAAATACGGCTTTGTGCTCGATAAAAATATTTCCATTCAATACGCGGGCTTGAACGCAATGAAAGAAATGAACGCGGTCGTGGACGGCTTGAAACAAATCAAAGTAAACGACTTTGCAGGCACGAAAGTGCTGGCTATCCGCGATTACAGCGCGGCAAAACGCACAGAAATGGAAACGGGTAAAATCACGGAAATGGATATCCCCAAATGTAACTGCGTTTATTACGAGCTGGACGGCGGTTCGTTTGTTTGCGTACGCCCGTCGGGTACCGAACCCAAGCTCAAAATTTATTACTCGCTCAAAGCAAAAGACGAAGCGAGTGCCACGGCAAAGCTCGCGGAAATCCAAACGGCGGTAAATGCGCTTTTAGAAAAGGCGAAAAACTAAAACACGACGATAAAAAGGGCAACGGAAGCGTTGCTCTTTTTTCATATTATTTCGCTATTTTTAGTTGTGAAAGAATACCAAAAAAGAGTGAAAGAATTTCTATTGCAATTAAATGGGAAAGTGGTATAATGATAGCGTAATTAAAATAGGAGAAAATTGTTTTATGAGAATGCCCGTTTTGGACAAGAACTTTTACCCGATGATTAAAGCTCTGCGCGATTTCGAGGAGGTCGTGGAAAAGAGCGGTAACCCCGTAGCGGTAACGCTCGTTGCCGAGAGAAGCGGCGGTTATAACTACGTATATAAATATAATGCGCTTGCCGACGGCGTGAACGACAAGCTTAATTTCCGCATTGCAGAACGGCTTGCAAAGACCATTCTTTGGGTCGTTGGCGGTTTTAAAATTTCCGTTGCAGGCAGTAAATCCGTTTACGAATATTTAAAAAAAGCATATACGCTTGACGGACTTCGCGCGTTCGACGTAGATTTCATGAGCGGCGTATACGAAAGACCTTTCGAGGTAGAATGGTTAGAAGAAAACGAAATTCCCGCGCAAAAGAATAATTCCGTACGCGTTGGCGGGTATTTGAACGGTTGCCGTATCGGTTTTGACGCGGGCGGTTCGGATAGAAAGGTCAGCGCGGTAGTGGACGGCGAAGTCGTTTACAGCGAAGAGGTGGTTTGGAACCCGAAAATCACTTCCGATCCCACCTATCATTACAATGAAATTTTGACGGCGATGAAAACGGCGGCAAGCAAAATGCCCACCGTTGACGCAATCGGCGTTTCGTCTGCGGGCGTTTACGTAGACAATAAAATTATGGTTGCTTCCCTGTTCTTGAAAGTGGATAAAACCCAGCACGGCGATTACGTAAAAAATATGTACATCAACGTCGCCAAGGAAATGAGCAAGGAATACGGCAAAGAAATTCCCTTGGAAGTAGCGAACGACGACGACGTAACGGCGCTTGCAGGGGCTATCGACCTCGAAGATAACGGCGTTTTGGGTATCGCTATGGGTACAAGCGAAGCGGTCGGCTATATCAACACCCAAGGCGGTATCAACGGTTGGCTTTCCGAGCTTGCCTTTGCGCCCGTTGACTTCAATGAAAACGCAATGCAGGACGAATGGAGCGGAGACTTTGGCGTCGGCTGTAAATATTTCTCGCAGGACGCAGTTATCAAGCTTGCGGAATACGGCGGATTTACTTTTGACGAGGGTTTAACGCCCGCGCAAAAGCTCAAAGTTATCCAAGCGCTTATGGACAAGGACGACGCGCTCGCGAAGCAGATTTAC
Organism: Candidatus Scatosoma sp.; assembly: GCA_045588185.1. Taxonomy (GTDB): domain Bacteria; phylum Bacillota; class Clostridia; order Christensenellales; family Borkfalkiaceae; genus Scatosoma. The sequence continues at coordinate 69,348 of JAZNDR010000028.1, forward strand.
GAGGATATCGGCGTATACCTTGCGCACACCATTCCTTTCTACGCAAAATTCTACGATATCAAGCATATGTTGCTGTTGGGCCGCGTTATGGGCGGTAAAGGCGGGGACATCATTCTTTCCGTTTGCAAGGAAACGCTCGCGGCGGAATATCCCGAATTTGCGGGATTGGATATCGGCTTGCCCGACGAAAAGAACCGTCGTGTGGGGCAGAGTATTGCAGCAGCCTCGTTACCTGCGAATAATTAAGTTTAAAAAAACGAAACGCGTATATACGTCGCTATGCTTCGTTGGGCTTGCGTTTTTCCTCGTTTGTTTACGACCAAGTAAACGCACGTCGGAAAATCCGCGCCCGCCTTGCCTACCTCGTATCTCCGCGTTTATGGAACCCTAAAAAGGAGTACAAAGATGAAATGCTTTAAAAACGCAACCGTATACGTGGAAGGCAAAGGTCTTGTCAAGTGCGCGGTGGAGTTTGACGAAAAGATAACGAAAATCACAAAAAAGAGTAAAGCGGAAGAAATCGTTTTGCCTGAAAACGCAATCGTTCTCCCCGGGTTTATCGACGAGCATATCCACGGTGCGGGCGGCAGCGACGGCATGGACGGCACGGTAGAGGATATCGCGATTATCGCTAAGACAGTCGCGGCGGAGGGTACGACCTCGTTCCTCGTAACCACGATGACGCAAAGCGAAGAAAATATCACGAAAGCGATGGGAGCGGTAAAGGCGTACCGCGAAGCGGACAGCGACGAGGGCGCACGCGTGGTCGGTATTCATTTGGAAGGACCGTTCATTGCGGCGGCGCATAAGGGCGCGCAACCGCTTGAATACGTAAAAGCTCCCGATATCGCTACCTTTGATAAATACAACGAAGCGAGCGGAAACGCAATCAAAATCGTATCGCTTGCTCCCGAAGTAGAGGGCGCGGAAGAATTTATCCGCCACTTAACGCAAAAGGGCATCGTAAGCTCTATCGGGCATACGGGCGCGAAATTCGCGGACATTGAAAAGGCGATAAGCGCAGGCGCGAGCAACGTAACGCATACCTATAACGCACAGACGGGCTTGCATCACCGCGAAATCGGTACGGTGGGGAGCGCAATGCTGTTGGACGAGCTGAATTGCGAGCTTATCGCGGACACCATTCACGTTTCCGTACCTGCTATCCGTTTGCTTGTGAAAAACAAACCGCTTGATAAATTGACCTTGATTACGGACGCGATGCGCGCAAAGGGAATCCCCGACGGCGTGAGCGAGCTGGGCGGTCAAACGGTATACGTGAAAAACGGCGAGGCGAGATTAGAGGACGGCACGCTTGCGGGCAGTGTCTTAAAAATGAACCGTGCCGTGCAGAATATGGTAGAAAAGGTAGGCGTACCGTTCACGCAAGCAGTAGACTACGCCACCATTAACCCCGCAAAGGCGTTGAAGATAGATGGCGAAGCGGGCAGTATCAAAGTCGGCAAGCGGGCGGACTTCACCGTCCTCAACGACAAATACGACGTTATTCTTACCGTAAGAGGTGGAAAGGTCGTATATCAAGCATAATATCGCTCATAGATTATTTCCTCTTATTTTAAGGGTCGGGGCAATTTTTGCCTCGGCTCTTTCGTTACGGAAAAAACCGAAAAGAAAGGTATAACCTAACGCCCTAAAACATATGTATAATCGGAGTGTTTTACGCACGGAAAAAATTTTCCGTGAAAACAAGAGTAAACACTTCCAAAAAACAAAAAAATATGTTATAATGGGGAGGAACGGTTTTGGACGGATTTACGATAGGTACAGGCTATGAAAATTACGAGGCGGTAAAGCCGTTTACTTTTGCCGATCATTCGTCGATCGGTTGTGGCGGTTACGCCCGCGCGGCGTTTTATCCAAAAACGATAGAGGGGCTTGGTGTGCTCGTAAAAAAGCTAACCGCGGACAAGATACCCTTTTACACCGTGGGCAATATGACGAACGTTCTACCGCCCGACGGGCAATCGAAACGGGTGTTCGTCTGTATGAACAAACTCAAAGATATCCGCACGCAAAACGGCGTGTACGTGTCCGCAGGCGTTACGAGCGGGGAGATTCTCCGCCTTTGTAAACGGCTTTTAAAAACAGGCGCGGAATTTTTAGAGGGAATACCCTGTACGCTTGGCGGGGCGTTGTATATGAACGCAGGCGTTAAGGGCGGTTATATCGGTGATATCACCGAAAGCGTAACCGTTTTAGAAAACGGGAATTTACGCGAAATCAAACGCAAGGACTGCGCTTTTTCTTATAAACACAGCGTATTTATGGATACGGATACCGTTATCGTAGGCGCGAAGCTTCGGCTGGAAACGGCAACGCTTGACAAAATCGAAACGGAAACGGAAAAATACCGTGCCCGCCGCGTGCATTTGCCCAAGGGCAGGAGCATGGGTTGCGTTTTCAAGAATCCCGAGGGGATTTCCGCGGGCGAGCTGATTGAAGGAACGGGCTTAAAAGGTTTCCGTGTAGGCGGAGCAAAGGTAAGCGAAACGCACGGCAATTTTATTCTTAACGATAAAAATGCCACCTCGTCGCAGATACGTACCTTAATCGGTATCGTCAAAAACGCCGTATTTGCACAATATAAAATAAGACTGGAAGAAGAAATACGAATTTTAGAGTGAGGAACGAAAGTTGATTTTAACAGGCGATTACCATACGCATACGCCGTATTCACACGGCAAAAACACGGTAGCGGAAAATACGGCGAAAGCGAAAGAACTTGGCTTAAAAGAGCTGGGTATCGCCGACCACGGCTTTTCGCACGTGGCGTTCGGGCTTCGCCGCCGTAAACTCGATAAATATATCGCCGACTGTCGGCAGGCGGAAAAGGATTACGGCGTAAAGGTACTCGTCGGTGTGGAAGCGAATATACAGGGCGTAGACGGCAAAGCGGAATTGACGGAAAAAGACTACGAGAAATTCGACTTATACCTTTGCGGAAAGCACGTGTTTATTTGGTACGATACCTTTGCGGATATGATACGTTACGGCGGGGGTAATTTCTTTGCGGATAAATTCCACAAAGCCTCGGAAAAACTGATAGAAAGAAACACGAAAGCGTATATCAACGCCATTAAAAAGAATCCGCTCGATTCGGTAACGCATTTGAATTATCTTTGTCCTGCAAACGCGTTAGAAGTGGCGAAATGCGCTTCCGATTACGGCACGTATATCGAACTGAACGCCAAGAAAACCCACCTTACCGACGAGGAACTTACGAGTATCGTTGATAAGACCTCAGCACGGTTTATCATCGGCTCGGACGCACACTCTGCCGACCGCGTCGGGGATACGAAATCGGTTGAAGAACAGCTTGCGCGGATCGCTTTCCCGTTGGAACGGATAGATAATATCGACGGCAGAACGCCGAATTTCCGCTTCGCGGAATATAAAAAACACCTTTGATAAAATATGAGCTTCACATCGGATATTAAAAAAGAAATCATTACGCGTATGAAAGGCGTAAAGGGTAACGGCGCGAAAGCGGCGGGCTTTTCCGCGTTCGTCCGCACGAGCGGTACGCTGGGTATATCGGACGGCGCGCCCACTTTTTTCCTCGTCAGCGAAACGGAATACGTCGCCGAGTATTTCATGAGCGTATTTGCCGAGCTTTTCAAAACGGAGTTATCTATTACGAACGCCACGCAAGACAGAATGAGCGGGCGGGACAAGCTGGTGCTGTTATGTCCGTCGGGGATTCCAAGCGAAGCCTTTAAAACGCTTGGCTTGCTCAAACGGGGCGGTCAGGATATCAAAGAGGGAATATCCGCAACGCTCGTAAAAGAAGAAACGGCGAAGATAGCATATATTCGCGGTGCGTTTTTAGGCGGGGGGAGTTGCATAATGCCCGTCGGCGGTAAGGGCGGTTATCATCTTGAAATCGTGTTTTCCGAAAAAAAGACGGCAACGGATTTTTGCCGATTGCTCGATGAATTTGAAGTGATAGCTCGGCTTGTCGAACGCAAGGAAACTTTCGTAACCTACGTGAAAAGCAAGGAAGCCATTTCCGATTTCCTCGCGCTTGTGGGCGCGGAGAGCGCGCTTAAAAAATTAACCGCACTCGTGGAGAAACGGGACGAGGCAAACCACGATAACCGCGCGAAAAACTGTATGTCGGGGAATGCGGATAAATCGGCGATTGCGGCGGTGAAGCAGGTAGTAGCGATTCGGAAATTACACGACGCGGCAGACTTTAAGGAAATGAGCGAGGAACTGAAAGCGCTTGCAAGAGCAAGACTGCAATATCCCGCTATGTCGCTCAAAGAGCTTGCCGAATATTTCGGCGTAAGCAAAAGCTGTTTAAATCACCGTATGCGCAAGCTTATGGAATTAGCGGAAGAATTATAAAGGGGAAGAGAGGAATTATGACGGATTTCGTGCATTTACATTTACATACCGAATACAGTCTTTTGGACGGTGCGGCAAAGGTAGACGACCTTATCGACCACCTTGTCAAAAACAACATTGACACCTGCGCTATTACCGACCACGGCAATATGTACGCTTCCTTGTACTTTGCCGAAGAATGTGTAAAAAAAGGTATCAAGTATATCATCGGCTGCGAGCTGTACGCCGTAGACGACCACCTTACTAAACAGTTCGGCGTCAAGAACGAGCATATCGTTTTACTTGCCAAAAATAAAACGGGCTATAAAAATATCGTCAAGCTCGACTCCCTTTCGTATATCGACGGTTATTACGGCGGAAAACCCCGTATCAGTTACGACCTCATCAAGCAACACCACGAGGGCGTAATTTGCCTTTCCGCCTGCCTTGCTGGACGGATTCCGCAACTTTTAATGCAGGGCGATTACGAGGGTGCGAAACAGTGGGCGTCGGAAATGAAAGACGTGTTCGGCGAAGATTTTTATATTGAACTCCAAGACCACGGTATCGACGAACAACGCCAGATTTTGCCCGACCTTATCAAAATCGCCCGTGAACTCAATATCGGGCTCGTGGCGACGAACGACGTGCATTATATCGAAAAAGAGGACTGGGAAGCGCACGAAATATTGCTTTGTATTCAAACGAAATCCACGCTTGCCAACCCCAAAATGCGTTTTGAACAGCACGAATTTTATATGAAATCGGGCGACGAAATGGCGGAACTTTTCCACTACGTACCCGAAGCAATCACAAACACCCGCGTAATCGCAAACAAGGTAGAAGAACCCGTATTCGACCTTACCCCTAAGGGCGACCCTATCCGCGACACCTCGCTGATTCCGCTTTATAAACCCGACGACGGTTCGACCTCGCCCGACTATTTAACCAACCTTACTTGGAAAGGGCTTGCAGGCAGATACGAAAATATCACGGACGAAATCAAAGCCCGTGTGGAATACGAGCTGGGCATCATTATCAAAATGGGCTTCGCCGATTATTTCCTTATCGTTTGGGACTATATTAACTGGTCGCGCTTAAACGGTATTCCCGTCGGACCCGGGCGCGGCTCGGGCGTTGGCAGTATCGTGGCGTATTCGATCGGTATCACCGACGTAGACCCTTTAAGATACGACCTCATTTTCGAGCGTTTCCTCAATCCCGACCGTGTATCTATGCCCGACTTCGACGTCGATTTCTGTACTCGCAGAAGATACGAAACGATCGAATACGTGCGTGAAAAATACCACCCCGAAAACGTGGCGCAGATCGTTACCTTCGGTACGCTTGCTTCGCGTGCCGTTATCAAAGACGTAGGGCGTGTTATGGGCGTGCCGTATTCGGAAACGGACAAAGTCGCAAAGCTGATGGACGGTAAATCGACCATCGGCGAATTGCTCGGCTTGAAAATTCCCAAGCTTGAAAAACAAATCGCAAGCGAGGAAAACGAAGAAAAACGCGTTGAGCTTCAAAAGAAGCTTGCCGAACAAAAGCAAAAAAAGAATCCCGAATTTATCGAAGTTTACGAAAGCAACGAGGAATTGCACCGCGTCATAGATATGGGCTTGAAATTAGAGGGTATGCCCAAGAATACTTCCGAACACGCGGCAGGCGTCGTTATTTGCAATAAGGTACTTTCCGATAACGTGCCCTTGGCAAGAAACGGCGACGACATCGTTACGCAATTCGATATGAAAGAAGTGGAAGCGGTGGGTATGCTCAAAATGGACTTCCTCGCGCTCACCACGCTTACCGATATTCAAAACACCTTGGAATATATCAAAATCGGTAAGGGTATTGACATAGACTTCAACAAAATAGGGGTAGACGTTCCCGAAGCGTATCAGCTCATCTCGTCCGGCGACACGGACGCGGTGTTCCAGCTCGAACAAGGCGGTATGAAAAAGTTTATGAAAGACTTACAGCCGAACTGTTTGGAAGACCTGATAGCTGGTATTTCGCTGTACCGTCCGGGACCTATGGATTTCATTCCCAAGTATATCGAAAATAAACATCACCCCGAGAAAATCGTTTACGATACGCCCTTTCTTGAACCAATATTGAAAAATTCGTACGGCGTTATCATTTACCAAGAACAGGTAATGCAGATATTCCAACAGCTTGCGGGATATTCGCTCGGTCAAGCCGACCTCGTTCGTCGCGCCATGGCGAAAAAGAAAAAGAAAGAGCTGATGGAGCAAAAGGACAAATTTATTTACGGTGCGCCCGCAGAAGGAATCACCGGCTGTGCCTCTTTGGGGATTCCCGCCGAAGTTGCGGCGAAGATATTTGCGGATATGGAAAGCTTCGCTTCGTACGCGTTCAATAAATCGCACGCGGCGGCGTACGCGGTCGTCGCTTATCGTACCGCTTATCTTAAAGCGTTCTATCCCAAGGAATTTTTGGCGGGTATCTTAAACGACCGTATCGACAAGATTGACGAAATTTCCAAGTATATTATGTATATGAAGGAAAAGAATATCGCCGTCCTGCCCCCCGATATCAATAAATCCAAAGACATTTTCTGGGTAGAGGGCAACGGACTTCGAATCGGTCTTGGCGCGCTCCGCGGCGTCGGTCAGGACGCGATTGCGGCGGTTATCAAAGAACGGGAGGAAAACGGCTTATTCAAAGACTTTGCCGACTTTGCCGTCCGTTGTGCAAAGTACGTCAATAAACGCATTGTCGAAAGCCTTATCTATGCAGGTGCATTCGATAGCTTCGGCTATGCCCGCGCGCAGGTGGCGGCGGTATACGAGGACGTCATCAACCGCGTGAACGGTATGGATAAGCAAAAAGCGGGCGCGCAAATTTCCCTCTTTGGCAGTATCATCGAGGAACAGGAAATCGAAGTGGAGTTCCCGAATATTCCCGAATACGAAACGATGGAAAAACTGTCCAAAGAAAAATCCGTACTCGGCGTATACGTCAGCGGACACCCGTTTGAGAAATTTTTACCGTACTTTAAAGACAAGAACTTCACTTGCGCCGCGATGAATGCGTACACCGAAGACGAAGAAACGGGCGCGAAAACCTATACCGAACTCACCGACGGTATGCCTGTGTCTATGGGCGGTATGATTTCGGCGTATAAAAAACTGAAAACCAAATCAGGCTCGTTTATGGCGTTCGTAACGGTGGAAGACCTTTACGGCTCGGTGGAATGTGTTTGCTTCCCGAAAGTCTACGATAAAATAAGAAACTTCCTCGAAGCGGATAAGGTCGTTTCCGTATCGGGTAAAATGAGCATCGACGCGGACAAGCTTCCCGCGATTATCGTCGATAGAATGGAAGAATTTTCCCTCGACGAAAAAGATCCCCCGATAGCAAAGACGGCTAACGCAGGAGAAGCGGTAAACCGTCCCGTAGCAAAAGCGTTCAAGCCTGAAAGTGAAAAACGGCTTTGGCTGAACGTAACGGGACTGGACGAAGCGGATATCGAAGAGCTCATGGAAACGCTCACATTCTACGAGGGGGAAACGCCCGTGATTTTCGTGAAAGACGGTAAGAAAATGATGTGTTCGCAAAAGGTATCGGCGGGGAAAGCGCTGATGGCGGAGCTTGCAGGATTTTTACCTGAATCGTGCGTAAAACTCACTTAAACGCAAAATTTGAGGATTTATCTAAAAAATTGCAAAAAAAGCCGTTGAAAAAAGTTGTTTTTTGCAAAAAAATCGCTATAATATAAGTGTATGCCTAAAAGGGCGTATAGAGGAAATTCGTGAGAGAAAAACAAACGAGAGGTAAAACTATATGAAACGTATTGGATTGTTGACCAGTGGCGGCGACGCCCCCGGTATGAACGCGGCGATCCGAGCAGTAGTGCGTTCAGGCATCTATTTCGGTATGGAAGTATACGGAATCGAACGCGGTTACGCAGGGCTTATCGAGGATAACGTAACGAAAATGGAAATGCGCAGCGTTTCCAATATCGTACAGTTCGGCGGTACGAAATTGCGTACGGCAAGATGTATGGAAATGTTGACCAAGGAAGGTCAAAAGCAAGCGGTTGCAACGCTTGAAAAACACGGAATAGAAGGGCTCGTCGTTATCGGCGGCGACGGATCGTTCCGCGGTGCAAGAGTGTTGAGCGAAGACTACGGCGTGCCGACAATCGGTATCCCCGGTACGATCGACAACGACCTTGAATATACCGATTATACGCTCGGCTTCGATACGGCGGTAAATACCTGTATCGATATTATCAATAAGCTGCGCGACACGATGACTTCTCACGAACGCGTTTCCGTCGTAGAGGTTATGGGCAGACATTGCGGGGATATCGCGTTATACAGCGGTATTGCTTCGGGGGCGGAAATCATCGTCGTTCCCGAAATCACTTTCGATATGGACGAAATCGTTTCCAAAATCAACCGTTCGAGAGCGAACGGCAAGCATTCGAATATTATCGTTGTGGCAGAGGGCGTTATGAGCGCGGACGAGTTTGCAAAACGCTTGCAAGCGGTTACTTCGCATTCCGTGCGTCCCACCTGTATCGGACACGTCCAGCGCGGCGGTTCGCCCACGATGGCGGACAGAATGCTCGCGGCGCAGTTTGGGAATAAAGCGGTACGGCTTCTCAACGACGGCATAGGCAATCGCGTAGTGGGTATCCGCGATAATAAAATCATTGATATGGATATCATCGAAGCCGTTTCGATGAAAAAGACGTTCAATCACGAACTGTACGAAACCCTGCAAATGATTTCTATGTAACCGCATAAAAAGCAAAGCCGAAAGACCGTTTTTTCGCAAACGGTCTTTTATCTTGGCTATGCACAAAGGAAACTTTTAAAAGACAGTATAATATAATGATAAGGCAACGCTATTCGAACCGTGCTTGTCCCGTCTTTCGGGAGATTCAAATTCCGTTACCCAAAGGAGTATAAGGTATGATTTTAACCGTTTGTATGAGCCCTTGCACGGACGTAACGATCGAGATAGACTCGCTCAATATCGGCAAAACGAATATTGTCAAGAGTAAATATATGACTTTCGGCGGTAAGGCGCTGAACGTCGCTATCGGCGTTTCCCGCCTTGGCGGCAGCCCGTACGCAACCGGCTTAATGTATAACGAAAACGGCTATATGTTCGAACGCGAACTCGACAAAGAGGGCGTGCCCTTCCGTTTTATTTGGAATAAGGGCAGAGCCCGTGAAAATTATAAATTCATCGATAACCGCGCAATGCTGACCGAAGTCAACGACGTAGGCGAAGAGGTATCCAAGGAAAAGACGGCAGAGGTACTGTCTATGGTGCGCATGCTTTCCCAAAACGCAGAGGTTACCGTCGTTTCGGGCGGACTTCCCCGCGGTGTGGACGCGTCCTTTTACGGCGAACTCGTGAAAGCGATAGACCCCAAATCCCTGAAAATCGTGGACGCTTCGGGGGATAGACTCTTCTCTGCTATTGCGCAGGGTGTGGATATGGTAAAGCCGAACATCGACGAACTGGAAAACACGCTGGGCAGACACATTGAAAGCAAAGAGGATATGTTGGCGGGTTGCAAAGAACTCCTTGACCGCGGCGCAAAGCGAGTATTGCTTTCGCTTGGAAAACAAGGCGCAGTGATTACCGACGGCGAAAAGAGTTATTACTGTAAAAGCTTGAACGTAGCGGTCAATTCCACGGTAGGCGCGGGCGACGGTATGGTTGCGGCGGCGGCAATGAAGCTTGCGGAAAACGCACCGCTTTCGGAAATTTTACGCGCGGGCGT
>JAZNDR010000029.1:0-13559 GCA_045588185.1 Candidatus Scatosoma sp.
CCGTAAATTTTCACATATTAAAAATAAATCTATACCGCCCGCACAAATTGTGCGAGCCGTTGCCGAAAATAAAAATACGGCGTACCCGAAAGGGGTATGCCGTATTTTTGGTTGAGGCAACGGGACTTGAACCCACGACCTCTTGGTCCCTAACCAAGCGCGCTACCAAACTGCGCTATGCCTCAATATGCTTCCGCTCCTCACGAATAGCATAATAATTATACCCGTCTAATTACATTTAGTCAAGCGTTTTTCAGTCGTTTTTTAACTTTTTTTAAAAAATTTAATTCCCGTCCTTACAAGATTAAGCGCACCAGCTTTACTACACTCGTTGCCGTCGGGAATATCATAAAGAACGCTACTACACCCGCCGTCAACAGTATCCCCGCCCAAGAAATGGCGGGAGCAAGTCTGTCCGCTATTTTCGTCTTTTTCAGCACCAACGCCACCGTACATAAGCCCAATAACGCCACCAATGCCCCAAAGACTATCCATTTCACGTACGGCGACGAATATTTGAACTCCACCACGTTATCTCCCTCTTCCAGCGTTACCGCCAAAAAGTGAATATCGTTGTCGATAAGTTCAGCTTCCTTGCCGTTTACGAATACGCGGTAACCCGCGGACGCGACAAAATTTAAAAACAGACATTCACCCGCTTTCGCATTTACACGCGCCGTGATTTGTCCCGCGCCGACCTCTATCTCCGCCGCATTCGCCCACAGGTGCGAGCTCAACGAACGCACTGCGGATACCGTTACCTTATTGTTCGCCAATTCTTTACCGCTTAAAAACTTATAAAACGCGCCTTGGTTTTGCTTTCTATACCCCGAATTCGGTTCATTCGGCGCAACAAAACGGTAATCTCCTCTCGGCAGTTTATACGCCGACGGGAATACCAGCGTATTCTCGTATACGTAGTACCCGTTCAAGGACAAATGCTCGTTTTCCACAATGACCTTGCGCACGTACTGTTTCATTTCCGAGTCTTCCTCGATATCGTCCCTATCCGCTTTCGGCACGTAAAAATACTTATACCCCATAAACGAGTCGCCGAACACCTCGCCGCGATTGTATTTATTTGGATTATGCTGACCCTTGATACTATTTTTTAGATTACCCCTATATGCAAACAGTTCGCCCACCGCGAAGTTATCCGCGTCAAGCATCGATGAGAATACGCTATACGCGTTGCTTCTGCCCGTAAACGGTGCGTTCGCCGATACCTTGTCCGAATAATCTTTCACGCGGAAATATCCGTTATTATACTGAAAATCCCGCTCGTTTTGACTATCGAGCTCCGCCATTTGCGCGCAAAGTTCCCGATAAGTAGCCAACCCTGAATGTTGTGTGGAACGGTTGCCGAGCACGATTTGATTATTTAAAAACAGCACCTGTACGCCAACGACGGCAATCATTAGCCACGAAACTAATTTTAAGCCTATCTTTTTCTTTTTGACGAGCAACGAGGCAAACAGCACGAGCACGCATATCAAAACAAAAAATACCGCCACGACTTCCGCCCCGCCCAAGGAATGAGCAAAGCGAGAGGAAAAACTGGAAAGTCCCTTTTTCATTTCCGAATCGGTAACGAAATCTTCCCAAATGGTCTTATAGTGATTGTTTGAGATAAACCAAACGAAAAACGCAAACACCGCCACCGCCAAGCCTGTAAAGCCCGCAATCCAACCCAAAGAACCGCGTATTTTTCCGTTCAACGCATACCTGCCCCCCTCGTTTTGTTCTTTTTCGGGGGGAATTTTATTTGTGTTAGAAAGCAATTCGCCGTCGTATGCACGGTCGCAACGCCAACAAAGATTATCCAACGCAAGACACGCTCCGCCAAGGAAAAACAGCTCGTTTAAAAATCCGAAACGGTACGCGTACGACATATACGAGCCCATATTAAGCAGGAGCATAGATTCATCCACGGCAACGGGCAGGAGCGTGAGTACGCCCGCCGTCAGCATAAATTTTGCAAACGGGTCTTTGAGCCCCCTGCGGAAAAACCAAACGACGGTAAGCGAAGCAAAAATACCGTCCGTTAAGACGTAACTCCATTTACGATACGCCGCCTCTTGTGCTTTTTCCACAAAGGTAGAGTCGGTAAAATCGGTAATTTCCCCCAAGTCGCTAACCTTGAAGCCGTACCAGAAATTATCGAAAAAACCACCGTTTCCCCGTCCCGCGTTCATATACGAAGCCAAGGCAGGCAGTAAAATGGGCAACGCTATCAATATCGCTACTGCAAACGCAATACAAAGCCTTGAAATAAAGCGTTGACGGCGTTCCTTTTCCACGCAAAGCAAGCCGTAAAAGACGAGCGCGGGAAAGGCGATAAACATCGAAAAACAGGCGATAGAAAAGGTGGTATAGATACAGCAAGCCACAAGAATAGAAAACGCCCAAAAGCTATCCGTTTTTACAAAATGTCTAAACGCGCCGACGGCAAAGGGCAGATAAATCAACAAATCAAGCCAGTTGATATAGGTATTCGCCACAAAGGTATACCCGCCGTAGGTATACACGATACCGATTGCAATACAAAGATAATCGGGAATACCTTTAAACTGTTTTTTGGCAAACCAAGTACCCGCAACGGAAATCGTGCCCAGCTTCAACGCCATTACGATAGAGCTTGCGTGCGCTACCATTCCCTCTCCGAGCAATAAAAACACAAACGAGAACGGACTAACGAAGCAATACAAAAGCGAGCCTAAAACGTCTGCCCCGCCTGCAATCGCGTACGCATAGAAAAGGGACGACCTACCGTTTATAAAATCGAAGAAATGCTCGATAAACGGGCAAATTTGCGCGGAAAGGTCGTAACTTGCCGCAGTATATTTATTGCCGAACGGATACACGCCGTACGAATACAGCGCCACCATATACGCGACGATTACGAGAAGCGGTGCAAAAAACAGCGCGTAATTTTTATCAAAAAACGCGCCGAGCTTTTTTAAAAAGCTTTGCTTGCTATTCACTTGTGTTTCGCCGTGTTCGGCAACAATCTCTTGTTCCATTGTTATTATTGTAGCACTTTTCCCATTTCCTGTCAACGCTATACAGCTTTACCTGCAAAAAAAATGAGAGAGCGTTTCCACTCTCTCGATTTTTTATTGTTGATTCCTTATTTTAAAGAATTGGCTACGTTATTCCAGCACTTGTCGCAATAATATGCGCTCATCATTTTATGGGAAGCTTCATTTTGGCAATTCACATAATTCATGCATCTTTCCGCGTGATCGCCACACAAATATTCATATCCCGTTACTTCTAAATCACCGAAACTGTGAACAGAAATTTCGTGTTCAGCCATTTTTTCGCACTTACTGCACTCTTCGTCCAAACCGCCAAATTCTACTGCGGCTTCTAATTCTTCGGGGAATTCGATTGCGGACTTGCTTGCGCTGATGTTGGAAACCTTAATCGTGAAGCTTTCAGCAAGCGAAGCGTCTACAAATTCAGATTTTTCTTCTTCATCGTTCCAGCTTTCCATAGCGAAATCAAAGTCAACGTCCATCGCTACTTCAATATAGTTTACCTTGTTGTCGTTGCCGTACTTCGCGCCAAAGGATGCGGAAAGTGCGTTTACTTCAATTTTACCAAGGATTTCTTCCGCAACTGCCCAATCCTCTTCGTCCATCGTTTCGCTGAGCTTCTTGTTAAGCATTTCGGTTTTAAGTTGCTCTACCATAGCTTCCAAAGTAAATTTGGGAGCTTCTTCGGATGCCATAAGTGCAGTGCCACCCATTTCGCCTGCCATCATCATAGCGATGATTTCGTCAATGGTCATTTCTTCCATTTCGTATGCTTTAAGCATAGAGGTAAGCGTTTCTTCTACGTTGAAGTTTTTAAACGCTTCAAGTTCATCCGATTTAAGACCTGCTTCTTCAAGGCTTTCGATAATAGCTTGATCTTTCGTTACAAGTTCAACGATGGCTTGAACGCCCTTTTCGTAGTTTTCTACAAGCCAAGCGTCAACTTCGCCGTAAACGTCCATAACCGTCTTTTCGCCGTAGGTAGCTACTTTATCCAAAATGCTTTCTACCGTAAGTTCTTCGTCAACCATAGCAAGTGCATAGTCGGCAAGTTCTTCAATGGTAGGATCGCTTGCAAGTTTTGCAACCGTATCGTTTACAAGGTCTTTTGCGTCGAATGCGATTACGAACATATCGTTTTCGATTTTAGCCGTCTGCGCAACGCCCGTCTTCACTGCGTCAACCGTGCCCGTAACAAGCTTGTTATTTAATACCTTGTCAAACATTTCAAGGTAAACGTTCGTTACATCTTCGGGAAGGCTTTCGCCCATTTGATCTGCAAGAACTTCGTCGTAGGGCTTATAGTATTTCATCCAAGCCATTTCGTCTTCCACTTCTTGCCCCATATAAACATAACCGTCTTTTACGTAAAGGCTAATGGTTTCGTTGATTTCGTCGATTTCGTCGCCTTTAAATTCGCCGTCGCCGTTTTCGTCATACTTTTCCGTACCTTCTGCCTTAATCGTCAACGCCATATCGTAAAGATCAGCGTCGTCAGCGTTTTGAGAAAGCTCGATATCGCCCTCAATGGTTACGTTCAAATCGGTATCATCGTCTTTCTGCGAAACGGACGCGTCAAGCTCTACCTTAAAGGATTTCGCGTTTACAAGCGAATCTGCGATTGCGGTAAGGTAGTTCTTTTTCTGTTCAAGTACCTGTTCTTCGTTACCGCCACCGTTGTTCGGATCGTTGTTGTCGTCGGTACAAGCAGCCGTCGAGAAAACGAAACCGCAGCACATCAACATTGCCAAAGTTTTTTTCCAAAGTTTCATAATTTTGTTACCTCCTGATCCCGTATTTAATTTTATATGTAAACATATAATATGGAACCATTTATTTTATGCCAAATAAATATTTTTTGTTTGTCGTGGTAACGACAAACAGCCCCGCGGGGCTGAAACCGCACTATACGCGCGTGTATTTATATATGTATATTATAACACTGCTTTTTTGCGTTGTCAAGACTTTTCTGAAAAAATTTTGTTAATTTTTCAAAAAACGAGTTTTTTCGTGGGGTTTTCATTATTCGCCGTAGCGATTTACCGCTACACGGTATTTGGCGCAAAACTCCGTTTTGCTTCAAGTAAGACTGTAACGCCCTACGGGCGCGACTGCCGTCGAGGCGCAAAGGCTCCGCCTCTGCACTCCGCAAGAAACTAAGTTTCTTGACTTCTAACCGAAATTAAAAAAGCGGAGCTTTTACTGCTCCGCTTTTATGCTTATTTGGTTTTGATATATTCGTCTATGGCTTTTGCCGCAACCTTGCCTGCGCCCATCGCTTTGATAACCGTCGCCGCGCCCGTTGCCGCGTCGCCGCCACAGTATACGCCCTCGATAGAAGTCTTACCTACTTCGTCTACCGCAATCTCCCCGCGACGAAGCGTTACTAAGCCTTTCGTTGTGTCTTTGAGTAAGGGGTTCGGCGAAGTGCCGAGCGACATAATTACACAGTCTACGGGAATGATAAATTCACTGCCCTCCACCGCTTTGGGGGAACGACGGCCGCTTTCGTCCGATTCGCCAAGCTCCATACGGATACACTCGATACCGTTTACCCAGCCGTAGGAAGGGTCGCGCGGGTCGGTGGTTTCCGTCGCTAAAATGCGCGTAGGGTTGGTGAGCAGGTCGAAGATGATACCCTCTTCCTTTGCGTGCTCTATCTCTTCACGGCGCGCGGGGAGTTCTTCCTCGCCGCGGCGGTATACGATATGCACTTCCGCGCCCAAACGCTTTGCCGTACGCGCCGCGTCCATCGCGACGTTGCCGCCGCCCACGACCGCCACGCATTTACCGTGTTGAATGGGAGTATGGCTACCCGTGCGATACGCTTTCATTAAATTAGAACGGGTCAAAAATTCGTTTGCGGAATATACGCCTTTCAAGCTTTCGCCTGCAATCCCCATAAACTTGGGCAAGCCTGCGCCCGAACCGATAAACACCGCGTCGAAACCGTATTCGTCCTTTAATTCCTCAATGGTAATAACTCGACCGATAACCATATTCGTTTCAATTTTTACGCCGAGTGCTTTGAGGTTCTCCACTTCTTTTTTCACGATTGCCTTGGGCAAACGGAATTCGGGAATACCGTACACGAGCACACCGCCTGCTACGTGGAGCGCTTCGAACACCGTTACTTCATAACCCATTTTTGCAAGATCGCCCGCACAGGTAAGACCTGCGGGACCGCTTCCTACGACTGCCACTTTATGACCGTTCGAGGGGGCAGGTACGGGTTGAACGGTGCAATTTGCGTTATGCCAGTCGGCAACGAAGCGTTCGAGTCTGCCGATACCGACCGCCTCGCAACCCGCTTTAATACCGCGGGTACATTTGCCCTCGCATTGCGTTTCCTGCGGGCAAACCCGTCCGCAAACGGCGGGCAGTGCGGAGTCTTCCGCAATGATTTGATACGCCGCTTCGAAATCGCCCTCGGCTACCTTTGCGATAAATTCAGGAATTTTAATATTGACGGGGCATGCCGCAACGCAGGGACGGTTTTTACAACCGATACAGCGTTTTGCCTCGTCGATTGCCATTTCGTCGGTATAGCCGAGCGCAACCTCTTCGAAGTTACCGTTTCTAACCTGCGGGTCTTGCGCGGGCATAGGATTTTTTAAGGGATTCATATTGAATTTCGCCATCTTATTTTACCTCCTGCTTGAACAGGTTGCAAGCGTCTTCTCTTTCGTGTACCTCGAAATCGGTATAGGTACGAGAACGGCTCATCGCCTCGTCGAAATCAATTTCGTGACCGTCGAATTCGGGACCGTCTACGCAAGCGAATTTCATTTTACCGCCTACCGTCAAACGGCAACCGCCGCACATACCCGTGCCGTCGATCATAATCGGGTTCATGCTCGCAATCGTTTTCACGCCGTACTCTTTCGTTGTCGCGCAAACGAATTTCATCATAATAAGCGGGCCTATGGTGATAACCTCGTCAAAGGTTTCGCCCGCTTCAAGCAGTTCTTTCAAAGGCACGCAAACGTTGCCCTGTCTGCCGTACGAGCCGTCGTCCGTCATCATATGGAATTGATTAGACGCCGCTTTAAATTCCTCTTCTAAAATAACGAGGTCTTTATTTCTGAACCCGATAATAGAGGTAACCTCCGCGCCCTGTTCGTGCAGAGCTCTTGCAACGGGAAGCGCGATCGCACAACCCACGCCGCCGCCTACTACGCAGACCTTTTTCAAACCCTCGGTGTGCGTGGGTCTGCCCAAAGGTCCGACGAAATCGGGAATAAAGTCCCCCGCGTTTTTATGGTTAAGCATTTCGGTCGACCCGCCGACGATCTGGAAAATGATCGTAACCGTGCCCGCCTTTCTGTCGTATCCCGCAATTGTGAGGGGAATACGCTCGCCGTCTTCGTCCACGCGCAGAATGATAAACTGCCCGGGAAGCGCCTTTTTCGCTACGAACGGAGCGAGAATTTCCATCTGCGTCACGGTCGGGTTCAGCGATTTTTTGCTAACGATTTGATACATTCGTTTTTTCTCCTTGTTTATACTCTCACAAAATATTATACCGCACTTTTTTCCGCTTGTCAATCGCTTAAACGCACTTGCCAAAAAACGAATATAAACTTTTCACACAATTTTCATTTACCCTGCAATTTTTATTTGCAATCCGTAAAAAGAAGTAGTATAATATTAACCGATTGAACAAAAGGAAGAAATTTTTATGGAATCATTATTGAGTTTGTCCATCGCTATTTTGTCGGGACTTTTACTTTCCCGACTCGCCAAATTAGCGAAGCTCCCCGCCGTAACCGCCTATCTTGTCGCGGGTATTCTCGTAGGGCCTTACGTGCTCGGCGCGTTCGGTGTTTCGGGGCTTGGTTTTACGAGAGCGGATATTGAAAACAAGACCTATTCAATTTTCTGCGACGTCGCACTCGGCTTTATCGCCTTTTCTATCGGCAACGATTTTCGCTTGTCGCAACTGAAAAAAATCGGAAAGCAAGCGACGATCGTCGGCATTTTCCAAGCGGTCGTAGCAACCGTGGTCGTGGATATCGTATTGATTGCCCTGCATTTTGCTATGCCCGACAAACTCCCCTTGCCCGTGGCGATTACACTCGGCGCTATCGCGTCCGCTACCGCGCCCGCGGCAACCTTGATGGTCGTAAAACAATATAAATCGAAAGGCCCTTTGACCGATATGCTCCTGCCCGTCGTGGCGTTGGACGACGCGGTCGGACTGGTGCTTTTCGCTGTCTCGTTCGGGATTTCGAAAGCCATTAAATCGGGAATCATTGATATTATTTCCATTCTCGTCGAGCCGTTATTAGAAGTCGTACTCTCACTTGGCTTGGGCTTTGCGATGGGTTTGCTGTTCAGCTTCTGCGAACGGTTTTTCCACTCCCGTTCCAAACGGCTTTCGGTGTCTATCGCGTTCGTACTGATTACGATTGCGCTTTCCATGTTAAAATTTGAAATCGGCGGCGTACATATCGGTTTCTCGTCGTTGCTCGTTTGTATGATGCTCGGTACGATGTTCTGCAATATCTGCGATTTCTCCGAGGAACTTATGGACAGAGTAGACAGATGGACTGCGCCCTTGTTCGTACTCTTCTTCGTGTTGAGCGGTGCGGAATTAGAGCTTTCCGTATTCACGGATATAATGATAGTCCTCATCGGCGTGGCGTACATTATCGCGCGTTCGGCGGGTAAATACTCGGGCGCGTACGCAAGCGCGAAATTTACCAAATGCGACGATAGTATCGTCAAATACCTCGGCGTTACCCTGCTTCCCCAAGCGGGTGTTGCGCTGGGCATGGCGTTAAAATCTTGGGAGCTTGGCGGAGCGGAAGGCGCGCTGATTGCGAATATTACGCTGTTTGCCGTTTTGATTTACGAGCTTATCGGGCCTATGCTGACCAAGATTGCTTTGACGAAAGCGGGCGATATCAACCCCGAGGGCAAGACGAGCGCACGGCACGAGCACGCCAAGAAAATGGCGGAAAAGGCGCGTGCGGAAGAACAACAAGCATAACGGAAAAATATATATGAAAAGCGTTGCTTTTTTTGGAAAGCAACGCTTTTTTGTTTATTCGGTTTTTGCTTTCTTCCGTTTGAATATCATGGAGCGGAACAGCAGGATATTCATTGCCGCGAAGAATACGACTAAAATTACGAAAGTTAAAAGCGGTTCTTTGGGCGCGAGCGTTGCAAGCAACATCATCGGGAACCCGAATACGATTGCAGGGAAGTTTTGATACACGAGGTTATCCGCCGCGGGCGTTTGGAAGTCGCCGTCTAATTCGCGGAGCAGGATAATACCCGTGCTCGCCGTGCCCGTCAGCATACCGTACATCATTAGGAACTGCTCGTTTTCGTATTTTTTAAAGAGTGTCTTTGCTACGAGCAGATTGTATGTATAGGTGACACCGAACCCTACCACACCGAGGATTAAGAGCACTGCCCAGTACTGCTTTATCAAATCGAGGCGAATTGCCGCGATACCCGCCACGACCATAATATCGAAGAAGAAATTACTGATACGGGTGAGTAGGAAGTTGTTGGTGTATTGCCGTTTGACGATTTTCCTTTTGTTGAGGAATTTCATAATCGCCTTGATAAGGGTTGCCGTCAGCACACCGATAAGGAAGTTAAAGCCGAAGATAACCGAGCGCATACCGGGGAGCAATAATCCAAGCCCGTACATAATGGAGAACGCCAAAACATACGCCACGAAGATAAACGCGATTTGTACGGTGATCTTGTCGATACTGCCGTTCATCGGTATCTCGCCGTTGTCTTGCACCTGCGCTTCTGTCAGTCTTTCGTCCTTGGGCGC
This sequence comes from Candidatus Scatosoma sp., assembly GCA_045588185.1. Classification (GTDB taxonomy): domain Bacteria; phylum Bacillota; class Clostridia; order Christensenellales; family Borkfalkiaceae; genus Scatosoma. Next base: position 9,841 of record JAZNDR010000029.1, read on the forward strand.
AAGCACCTTGACTTTGCCCTTTTTCTTTAAGATGTTGAGGTGGATAACGCCGCCGATACTCGCGCTTAAAAACCCGAGCGCGGCAACCGTCAAGCCGAAGCTTCTGCCACCGACGAAGCCGTAATCGTTTTCGTAGATAGTACCGTAATTGAGGGCTTGCCCCGTGCCCTGACCGTAACCGAACGGCAATAATATTCCCGCCACGGGGAAGAAATCGGTAACGATGAGCGCAACTATCATGGTAATACCCATTCCAAAAACCGCCTGCAAGAGGTAGGTGGAAACGGTGGTAACGCCCGTATTAAAAATTTCGATATTGCGTTCTTTCGTTAGTTTTTTATCAGACGATTTCAAGGTGCTGGCGATAAATCCGAGCGCAAGCGCGTGATAGGTAATTATTTCCATCGTACTCATACCGTTTCCGCCGAAAAACGCGGTATCAAACAACAGCTTACCCGTAATGGATTGATAAATCACGCTGATAATAAGCAAGAGAATACCGCCCAACACGGAAGTGGGAATCAGCGACGCGCGCAAGAACCCGACTCGGCGTTTTAAAACGTTTGCCGCCAATAAACTCAATAACAGCGTTGCAATGAGGTTGATAAACCCCCATACCTCAAAGTCCCAAAAATTTTCCATTTCCGTCTCCTTTTTTCAGGTTTTGATAGCGGTAGAAGGTATGCACGAATTTGAGTGCGTTAAACCGTTTATCGCCTTTGAATTGATATACTTTATCGCCGTGGTATACGTTGAGCTTATTCCTGCCCAAAACGGTAAGCGCGTGCGTTTCATCGAATAAAAAGCTGTATCTTTCCTTGTCTGCTTCCACTTCTAATCGGTTTCCGTGCAGCGTGAGCTTCGCACTTTCGTGTAAAAGCCGTTTGTTTTTATAGAGAACGACCTCGGACATTCGCGCCGTTTCCGTCCACATCGGCGTATCGTAATAACGGGATATATCCAACGCATTCATATAATCGCACTGCGCATCGTACCATTCTCCCACGAAACGGTAAGGAAATTCAAAACCGACACCCTCTAACTCTTTCGTCGGCAAATAACGGATTTTTCTGTCGCAACGCTTGCAACGGACGATATCCTTATCGCTTTCAAAGTTAGAAAGACCGCAATACGGACACCAGTACACCGTCCGTTCCAAATACTGCGCCAGCCGTTTGCTTTTAAACTCGCCGTCCGCTTGGTTTTCGTTGACGGATAATTCGTTTTGCAAAAGCTCGTAAAACGCCTCGTCGGAAAGCGATTTATACTCTTCGGGCTCTATCACACGGGTAACGCCCGCCGTCATTCTGCCCTTGCGAACGTCGTCCGCCCAACGGGGCTGTACGCCGTACCCGCCCTCGATTTTATAAATCGCAACGGGAAGTTTAAGCGCCCGCGCAAGCCCCACGATCGCGGGCTTGAAATATTCGGTTTTTCCGCTGTAAGTGCGGTTGCCCTCTGGCGCGAGCGCAATCGTACCGCCCTCTTTGGCTACTCGCATACAATCGAGCACCGCCCGCGCGTCCGTCGCCTGTTTTTTAATGGGAATAGGCGCGATCGCCCAACGGATAAATTTCGATATTTTACCGTTGGAGAACAAGTCTTCGCTCGCCACGATATAAATAGGCTTTTTAAAGGAAAGCATAATAAAGAACTGGTCGAACGGCGTTTGGTGGTTCATCATAATCAAATATTGCCGTTTGCCCTGTTCCTTGAATTTGCGGATTTTCGCGCGGTATTTGATACGGATATACGGTTTCAGAATCCCCCAAACGACGAGATTTCGTACAACGCGGTGTCTGAATTTTAGCCATTTTTTCTTTTTCTTCGCCATATCCTACTGCTCCAACGCATAGTATTTCATTGTATTTATTATAGCACTTTTCTTTTTTCTTGTAAAGTTGATAAATCAAGAAGTTGTAAATTTTTTCAAATTTTCACAAACGAAGCGGAGCGTTTTATCCGCTCCGCTTCCCTTTCGTTCCCGAAATTATTTCTTTTTCTTCTTTTTAAATTCTTTCATACCGTTCGTGGAACCGCCATCGCAAAGCACGTCCACGCCCGCAAGATACCCGTTTCTTTCGTCTGCTACCGTCGCCAACGCATAGCCGAGTTCTTCGGGTTTACCCATTCTTTCTTCCGCCGAGAACGGAATAAGCATACCGCCGTCTTTTGCTTCGAGGTTGCCCATATCCGTTGCGATAAGACCGGGGCTGAGCGATACCACACGGATACCTTTCAGTCCGTATTCGAACGCACATTTCTTCGCGTACCATACGACGAAATTCTTGGACAGCGAATACGCAAAGCCTTTGCGCTGATATTCGCCCTTGGGCAGACTGCTCTTTTTGACGAGTTTTTTCAAGAACGCTTCCTCGTCCGTTTCCGCAAGCGGATACGCTTTCTTGGGAATAATGAAATTCGGCAGGATATACGCCGAGTTAGAGGATACGTCTACGATAACGCTTCCCGCGTTCATTACCTTTGAAAACTCCTGATTTACGTACACCGTGCCAAGCGCGTTAATACGCAAAATGCTTTCCTGTGTGCCTTTCATTGCAGGCGATACGCCCGCCGCGTTGATAACGTTTTTGATTTCGCCAAGCTCGCTTGCGAATTTCACAAGCTCTTGCACGCTTTCACGCGAAGAGGTGTCGCAAGTCTTTGCATACGCTTCAAAGCCCAAAGCTTTCAGCTCCTCCACGCCCTTTTCTAATTTGGACATCGTTCTGCCCGAAATTACGATGATTTTGTCCTTGGGCATATACTTCGCGGCTTCCAAACCCATACCGCTTCCGCCGCCCGTAATGACGCATACGTTTGCCATATTATTTTTTCTCCCTATGATTTATTTTGTATTTTTATTATATCACGGTTTTATCCGTGTTGTCAACTTTTGCAATCGGCTTTTTCATAGATTTCCATATATATAAATAGAGGAAGATCGCCGCGAGCGGGAAAAGCATACCCACGCACATACCCGCTTTCATACCGAGTTGTTCCACCGTTATCCCCAGCGTTTGCGCCAGCGACGCTCCGCCCGAGCTCGCCATTACCGCGTCCGTTACCGAACCCACGAGCTGCGGTCCTACCGACGCGCCGAGGTCGCCCCCCGCCGCCATCATCGCAAAGATAAATACTCCGCCCGTAGGGAATTTTTCCGAAGCGACGATTAAGTTCCCCGGCCAAAGCATTGCCACGCAAAAGCCGGTCAAACCGCAAGCAAGCAAGCCTATCACGGGCACGCCCACGAACGCCGCCGTGGCGTAACACACCGTTGCGCCCACCGCGCCGAAAAATAATACTTTGCCGATATTTTTGCCCATTTTCGCATACAGACTTCTGCCCAAGCCCAGCATAAGCGCAAACAACGCCACGCCGAAAATATCCCCCCAAACCTTGGAAATACCGAGTGCCTGTTCAATGTACCCCGACGCCCATTGTGCCATCGTACATTCGCTTGCTCCGCCGAGGAATATCGCAAACACGCAAAGCCAAAGCCATTTGTCTTTGAAATACGCAAGCGCGCCCATGGTGCGGTTGGGCGTTTCCATTTTCGGCACGCTGACCCCCGCGTAAAGTATCGCGGAAACGAGCGGTATTAAAGTGAAAAACAACGCGAGATACTGCCAGTGCTTCGCATCGAACACGAGCAAGAACAGCGTGCAAATCAGAACGACGAACACCACCCCCCACGCGTAAACGGAATGGAGTTAAGT